>NZ_JCADBW010000010.1:0-84120 GCF_059264685.1 Faucicola sp. SE7633
AGAAACATACCAATACCCAAAAGAGCCAAACTAGAAACACCGTTGAGCGAGTATTTGGGCATTTTAAACTGCATTATGGCATGAATAAGGCTCGTCACCTTGGGTTAATGCAATTTCATACCAGTACTCTGCTTGCAAGCATAGTGCATAATTTAAAAACTGCCCTAGGCTTGAAGCGAAAATATGGGGTCGCTTAGGGTTATTGTGTCTATCGGTTGGTAAAACTAGCCAATAGACGTTAATTTACGGCAATTTAGGAGGCTTTTATGCCAATTCGGTGACTTTCTTCACTTCTTTAACACCAATTCCAGTTTTTAGTTGAGTTTGAAATTGGTGTCGAGAGACGGTCGCTGGTTTGTGCAAAGGTCTCAAATATTTACTATGGCTTAACATAATAAAGGAACTATCATGCCGACCCAATCGACGCTCCAACGTGAACTGGCGGTCTTTGACCTTGACCATACTTTGATTGACGCAGACAGCGATTACTTGTGGGGCGAATACTTGGTCAAAAACGGATTGGTTGATGAAGCCGATTTTCGCGCGCGCAATCAGCGCTTTTATGAGCAGTACGTCGAGGGCACGCTGGACGCGACCGAATATGCCGAATTTGTCGCAGGGTTTTTGGCGCAACACGATATACCAACGCTACACGCGTGGCGTGATGACTACGTGCAACACACCATCGCGCCGCATGTGCGCCCCAAAGCCCAACACGCCATACAGGCGCATATCGACGCAGGGCATGACGTGCTGATCATTTCAGCAACCAATGATTTTATTGTACAGGCTGTGGCGGCGTTGTTTTTGGAGGATACAACGCGAATTATTGCCACTCCGTTTGCCATTGAAAACGCGCGTTATACGGGCAAGCTTTCAGGGCGACCAAGCTTTCAGGACGGCAAGCTGTTTTATCTGGAGCAATGGCTGGCAACACAACAGGCGCAAGGCGTGACATACAGCAAAACCTATGCCTATTCAGATTCCAAAAATGACATTCCGCTGCTGACGTGGGCGGATGTGGCGGTGGCGGTATCGCCCGATGATGCCCTGCGCGCACACGCCTTGGCGCACCAATGGGCGATTGAGGATTGGCGGATAAACGCCAACGCCGACTGATACGATGTAAGCCTATATTGGCTAAATTGATGTATAATAGTAAGTTTTTAGAGTCAACCAACGCTAGCCCAAGGAGCTGTCATGGAAATCAACCCCTACCTTGAACGTATCAAAGACCTTGCCGAGCGCGGCGACCAACTTCGGGGGTATCTTTGACATCGATGCCAAAATCGAGCGTTTAGAAGAAGTCAATCTTGAGCTTGAAAACCCCGACCTATGGAATGACCCCGAGCGCGCAACCAAAATCAGCAAAGAAAAAGCCCAGCTTGATGGCGTGATTGGCGTGATAGACACGCTAAACGACAAACTCAGCGACGCGCGCGCGATGTTGGACTTGGCGGTAGAAGCTGACGATGCCAGTTTGTTGGATGATGTGCAAGCCGAACTCGATGCCGCCGATGAGCAAGTTGCGGATTTAGAGTTTAAGCGCATGTTTAGCGGTGAGATGGATGCCAACGACTGCTATTTAGACATCCAATCGGGCTCTGGTGGCACTGAGGCGCAAGACTGGGCCGAAATGCTGTTACGCATGTATCAGCGTTGGTGTGATGCGCATGGCTTTAAAGCCGAGCTGATTGAGCTGTCCTCGGGTGCGGTGGCGGGCATCAAATCTGCGACCCTGCATGTCAAAGGCGACCATGCGTTTGGTTGGCTGCGTACCGAAACAGGCGTACATCGTTTGGTGCGCAAATCACCGTTTGACAGCAACAACGGCCGTCACACGTCGTTTTCTGCCGTGTTTGTATCGCCTGAAATCGATGACAATATTGAAATCGACATCAACCCAGCCGATTTGCGCATTGACACCTACCGCTCAAGCGGTGCAGGCGGACAGCACGTCAATACCACGGATTCTGCCGTACGTATCACCCACCAGCCAACAGGCATCGTGGTGGCGTGCCAAAGCGAACGCAGCCAAATCTCCAACCGCGAAACCGCGATGAAAATGCTACGCGCCAAGCTATATGAACGCGAAATGCAACTACGCATGGAAAAACAGCAGGCACTAGAAGACAGCAAGTCTGACATCGGCTGGGGCAGTCAAATTCGATCCTACGTCCTTGATGATTCGCGCATTAAGGATTTGCGTACGGGTGTGGAAACATCAAACACACAAGCGGTGCTAGATGGCGATCTAGATAAGTTTATCGAAGCGAGTTTAAAAGCGGGTTTATAATGCTAAAAAAGGGCGCAGCAAACGCCCTTTTTTAAATAAAAGTTTTAAAAAAATTAAAAATATTTAAAAAAATACACGAGAATTGAACCATGCTCTATCAATACAACGGCAAACAGCCCACCTACCCATCACCATTTACTGGCTGGATTG
Organism: Faucicola sp. SE7633; assembly: GCF_059264685.1. NCBI lineage: Bacteria > Pseudomonadati > Pseudomonadota > Gammaproteobacteria > Moraxellales > Moraxellaceae > Faucicola > Faucicola sp. SE7633. The sequence continues at coordinate 2,447 of NZ_JCADBW010000010.1, forward strand.
CCGACTCTGCCCAAATCATCGGTGATGTGCATCTGGGCGACGCAGTCAGTGTGTGGTTTGGTGCGGTTATTCGTGGCGATAATAGCCCAATTTATTTGGGTGCGCGTAGCAACGTGCAAGAAAATTGTGTCATTCACACCGATGCAGGCATTGGCGTTGAAATCGGCGAGGGTGTGACGATTGGGCATTTAGCCATGTTGCATGGCTGCTGCATTGGCGACAACAGCTTGATAGGGATTGGCGCGATTGTGCTCAATCATGCTGTGATCGGCAAAAATTGTATCATTGGCGCAAATGCACTGGTCACCGAAGGCACGCACATTCCTGACAACTCGCTTGCCGTGGGCAGCCCTGCCAAAGTGATTAAAACTCTAAGCGACGCACAAATTGCCATGCTTGCGCAATCCGCCGCCCAATATGTCATCAAAGCCCAAGCGTTTAAAACAGGTTTAACCCCTGTGCACATGCGATAAAACGACGGCTACACGCGCAGTTACATCAACATCATCATCACCAGCCAACCAAACGCGCCGATCGCCAACGCAATACCAATCGCGCGCAAAATGCCTGCGGTGAATAAGTCTTCTGCGGTAGCATCGTCACGTCTGCGAAATGGCGCAAACACGATATCCAATGCTTTATTGCCAAATAACAGCCCAAACACCGCGCCTAGCACCGCCAATATCGGCAAAAACAGCCAATCGGTTTTGCCTGTGCCAATGCCTGACAGTGATTGCACCACATTGATACCCACGTCAATCAACAAACCAATGAGGGCATATAATAGCGTCACTAGCCCTGCGGTCAGTAGCCGACTGCCAAAGCTGACAGGTGCATCATCTGTCACGGGCGCGGCGGCGGTTGATGGCGGCTCAGCGTGCGCTAGCGGTGAGGCCATCGGCGCGGTAAAACGCTGATTCTCTGCCATAGGCGGCAAGTTCGTGGTACGCACTGCCGAAAAATAATCATCCGATGGCGCAACCGACGATTGTAGTGGTTTAGCCAAGTCATGCGTATCGCCAACATTGCCAAACGCATCATCGGGTACAGGCTCGGCAGGCTGGGTGATTGCGTGGGGGGAGAGCTTATCGGGCATGATGTTTTCCTTATCATGATAAAGCTTGTAACGATAAAATATAAAAAAAGGACAGCCCAAACCGTCCTTTTTAAAAAAAACACGCTAAATTTGCCAAATCAATACATTTTATCCAACAGGGCATGGATTTTGGCCTTAGCGTCGCCACTGACATGCGGTGCAATCTCATTGAGCAGGCGTTTGGCGCTGTCATATTCGCCAAGCTCAAGGTACTGCTCGGCAAGCGCAAGCGTGAGGGCGGTGCGATCCATTTGTTCAACATGGGCAAGCGCATCGCTCAAAGCCGGGCTTAGCGCGTCATCCGCCGTGGTGACAGTAGGCTCAGCGACGGTGGGCTGTGTGGCGCTAGGCGCGTACACCTCACTGCTGCTGACGGTAGGGAGTTCGGGAGTTTCAGCAGTTTCGTGGGTATCAGCACTGGTAGGCGCGCTGGTTTGGGGTTTGTCTTGATCGCTTTGTTCAAAATCTAGCTCAAAATCCGTCCAGTCAGTCGCTGTGTCATCAAGTGTTGCCAACGTTTGCGTTTGTGCAGGCGATTCGATGGCATTCGGGACATCGAGTGCCAAATCCGAAAAATCAAACTCGTTCGTTTCAATTTTTGGGGTATCGGTTGCAAGTGTGGGCGTGGCTTGCGCGGCGGTTGGCTCATCAAACGTCAAATCAATTTCGTCAAACTGCGCAATATCATCCACAGGTGGGGCATTGACCACGGGCGTGCTGGTGTTAAGTGCAGGCGTGGTTGCTGCCAGATTGGTGTCTTGCTGAGCTGGCGTGTCAAGCGTGAAATCATCAAAATCAGCCGCAGCGGTAGCGGCGTTGGTTGTGACAGGCGTGTGGACATCTGTTGATGGCTCGGCAGCCGTTACGGGTGCATCAAGTGTGAAATCATCAACATCAGACAAATCAAGCTCGGTATCGGCCGCGCTTAGCACCTTGTCTTGGGTAGAGGTGGTTTGTACCGCTGGCGCATCCGTTGCTGCCGCTTGTTGGTCGATTTGCCACAAGCTGTCATCCGCTGTTAGCTCGTCGCCAAGCGTTTGGTCAGGCGTGCGCGTATGCGCAGTGTCTGCGGGCAAGACCAGTTCGGTATCCGCGCTGGATAGGACATTTTCGTCAGGCTTGGTACTGACTGGAGCGTCGGTTGGCGCGGTTGAGGCTGGGCTTAGTGAGTCAAGCGCTAAATCAAAATCAAAGTCATCAAGCGCGGCTGTCGGTGCTGCTGCTGGCGTAGGCGTACTTGTGGCAGGCTGTGACGCGCTGATGGTGGGCTCGTCATCCAAAGAAAAATCAAAATCTAGGCTGTCATCGCTGACGTTGCTGGTGGTTGGAGCAGGCTCTGCCACCGTTGGGCTTGCGGTAACACTCGGCACTGCGCTGGTCGGAGGCGCGGCATTAAATGCCAGCTCTTCATCAACCAGTGATTTTAGGTTAGCTGCTTGCGTCTGTACTTGGCTATCATTGAAACCTTGCAGCGTTGGGTACAGGGCATTGAACGCATCATAATTTTTACTAACGGCGTAGGTGTTGAGCAGCAGCAGTGCCAAATCGCTGCGATTGGGTTCACGCGCCATGGCAGGTTTTAGCACCTGTTCGGCACGCTCATAATCGCGTTGGTCAAATAGGTTCTGGGCGGTTTTTAGCACATCCTCGCTGGGCTGGGTTGGCTGGCTGCTTGGCACGGTCGCTGGCGCTTGGTTGGCTGTATTGGCGCGCGCTTGCAGCTCTTGTTGTTGCTCAGCGAGGGTTTTGGGGCGGTTGCTGTTGGTTGTCATGCCACCATCACCGCCCGATTTTTTGCGCATAAGCACGACGGCTACGATTATTACAATCACCACGGCGGCGATAATGCCCATCATCATTGGGGTCATGGTGGATTCTCCTTGATTGAGTTATCTTAATGACTTCTTTATCAAATACTTGTTTAAGTCGGTGTCAGTTGGCTTGATTTAGCTGTTTAAGGCGCTGCTCAAGCTGGGCTAGTCGTGCGTTTTGGATTTGCAAGCGGTTCTCGGCACGCATCAGATTTTGGTTAAGCAGCCCTGCCGCGCGCGCTTGTTGGGCGGTGCGCTGGCGTTTGGATTGAACCTTGCTTAGCAGCGCATCACTCACATTGCCGTCACCTGTTTGGCTAAGTCCACCTTGTGCCGCACCGTTGGTTTGGCTGGGTGTGATGATCGTCATTTCAGTGCGACGCTTGGTGGCGCGGCGCTGAGCAACTTGGGTTTGGCGCTCGGTGGCGCGGGCCATGCGTCGCTGCCGCGCGCTGGGCTTTGCTTGGTCGTTGGCTTGGCGCGCGGTGCGTAGGTTGGATGCTTGGGTTGAATGCGTTTTATTTTTACGCGACGCGCTATGAGTGGTTTTAGCGTTGTTTCGTGCTTGCTCAGCGGCTTTAACGCTGCGCTTAGATGGGCGTGTGGCAAACGTGGCTGGAATGCTCAGCGTTGCATTGGCGTATAATTGGCTTGGGTCATCGTTGGCAAAGGCTTGCGGATTGGCCTCAACAATGCTTTGCATGATGGTTTGAATATCGGCATCGCCTTGTTTGGCTAAGTCGCTGGCAATCGTCCATAAGTTGTCATTGCGATCAACGACATAAGTGGTCGTGTCATCGTCAGCGGCAGGGGTGCGCGCACTCAAGTTGGGCGTTGCCTGTGGACTTGACAAATTGCGGGCAGGTTGTTGCATTTGGCTGGCGATAGCCTGTGGCGTCGTCTCAGTGTTGGCAGGTTTTGACGGTACTTGCCAAACAGGTGTGTTGGCTTGTGCATTGAGGCTATCCGCGCTTGTTGCACTTGTGGTGGGTGTGTCTGCCATCGTGATAGGCGCGGCATCAATAGGTGGCAATGCGTTTTTTGCCACCTCTGGGGCGAGCGTTTGCGGCAAGTTTGGCGCGGTGTTATTTTGCACTGTCGCGGCGGTATTTGGCAGCGTCATAGGTGCGTCAGCAACGCGCAAAGGCGGCGGCGGTGCTTGCTTAACCAATAATGGCTCATTGCTCACAGGCAGCTGCACCGCGTTGGTGTTGCCCACCACCACCGTGGTTGGGGTTGGCTCAATCAGCTTTGCCGCTGACTGTGGGGTGACGCGCTGTTTATTGTCTATTGGGAGCAGCAGTGTTTTGGGCAAAAGCCGCGTTTGGCCTGCGTTATTGATGGTCAAAAGTACATCGGTAAACGGCGCGGCAATCGGTTGGCGTGTGGTCAATACAATCACACCGCCATTGCTACTGGTTGGTTCAAAGCGAATTGCCATATCGCTGTCTTTATTGAGTCCCAGCTGGCGGTAGGCTTGTGGGTTGGCTAAATTCACGCTAAATGTGGCAGGGTCGATATCGGACACATTAATCCGCGCGCTAAGCGGTTGATTTTGCCCTGACTCCACATAGGTGTCGCCCACTTCAAGGGCAAAACTGGTCATGGGCAGCACCATCAATGTGCACAATAACCCATATGAAAAGTGCGGTCGAAACTGCGCAAACCTGTGCATACCATCCTCTGTTTGCCGTCATATCAAACGATTAATGGCAAAATATTTTAAAATATATCAACCACCAAATCACCATATTAAATTTTAATTATTAAAATATCAAACGGTTTTGGTAGGTAGAATTCTGCAATATGTTATAACAAAATTGCTCATAAAATACCAGTGGCATTGTTTTAATGTGCCTAAAATAAGCAACGAGCGGTAAAGCCATGCCTTACCGCTCGTGATACCGCGCTGCCCAAATCCTCAGCGGCGCAGTCAAGCCTTATAGCTGCCCACGAATGATTGCCAGCATACGACGCAATGGCTCTGCCGCGCCCCACAGCAGCTGATCGCCAACTGTGAACGCCGCCAAATACTGCTCGCCCAGCTGCATTTTACGCAAACGCCCCAGCGCCACCGTCAGCGTACCTGTCACCGCAACAGGCGTTAAACGCTGCATTGAGGCGGCTTTGGTGTTCTCAACCACATCCAACCACGGGTTGTTGCTATCTTTGAGCGCCTGCTCGATGTGATTGAGGCTGACATCGTGTTTTAGTTTGATCGTCAAGCCTTGTGAGTGGCAACGCATCGCACCGATACGCACGCACACGCCATCAATCGGCACGACCGCGCTATCTTGGCGGCCCAAAATCTTGTTGGTTTCGACCATGCCTTTCCATTCTTCACGCGATTGCCCGTTGTCAAGTTGGCTGTCGATATAAGGAATCAAGCTACCTGCCAAGGGCGCACCAAAGTGGGTCACATCATAATCCGCGCTGCGTTGTAGCGTTGCAATTTGACGGTCAATGTCCAAAATCGCCGCCGCAGGATCATTTAATTTGTCCGCCACGCCTTGGTGCAAAAAGCCCATCCCACGAATCAGCTCACGCATGTGGTTAGCACCGCCGCCACTGGCCGCTTGGTAGGTCATCGCAGACACCCACTCGACCCAATCTTGGCGGAATAACTCGCCAATCGCCATCAGCATCAATGACACCGTGCAGTTACCGCCGATAAAGTCCTTTTGCCCTGCCGCCAATGCCGCGTCGATCACCCCGCGATTGACGGGGTCAAGCACAATCACGCTGTCTGCTTGCATACGCAGCGTACTTGCCGCGTCAATCCAGTAGCCTGTCCAACCGCGTGCGCGTAACGGTTCATGCACGGCTTTGGTATAGTCACCGCCTTGGCAAGTGACGATGACATCACAATCTGCCAACGCTGCCAAATCGTGCGCATCTTGCAACTTACCTGCCTTGTTAATGACACCAAAGTCAGGCGCATCGCCACCTGCATTACTGGTTGAAAAAAACACGGGCGCAATGCCATCAAAATCGCCTTCTTCAACCATGCGCTGCATCAACACCGAGCCGACCATGCCGCGCCAGCCCACAAAACCTACCCGTAATTGCGCCATCATCTCCCCCTTTACGTTTTCCAAATGCTGCGCGTTACAATCATGCCAATACCACGCCATGGCTAGCCCTGATAGGCAAAACTTGACGCTTAAAACTTAACACCTCAAAAACCCATCAAGCCAACAACGTGGTAAATTTTAAATGACCTGCTACCATGCCCGTTTTTGCCAGATATTGCAAGCAAAATTTGCCCAATTTTTTGCCAAAAAAATCGCCTGCGGTTTTGCGCTGCCGTTTTGACTGACAAAATCCAATGCATGTAAGCCAAAACCTACAACAAGTTCGGCTTTTGGCGAATAGTCAGCCTATGCCCCGTAAGCTATACTGAGCGCACAACACAGGGAAAAACGCTCGATTCAGGATGAAACGCAGCGGTGTTGGTTCGGTAGGGAAGCCGAAGCTAGGATAGCGATAACTACAACCCATATGCCCGATCGCCCAAACTTGCTGCCCACAAGTTTGGGTTTTTTTTATTTTTAAACTATCGTTTAACCTGCTAAAATACCCCAAGCACGGCCCAAGTCGCTTACGATAGCTTAGACCCAGACAGCTTATAAAAGTTTAGGCTTAATATATCGGGCAACCACAAATGACCCAATCAATCAAATTACCCAAACAATCATAGTAGATACGCCATGACCGCCGCAACCCATACCGCCTTTAACCACCCCGACAACACCAGCCCATATCTCATCGCGCCGTCGATTTTGTCAGCGGATTTTGCTCGGCTTGGGCAAGAGGTCGAAGCCGTGGTGGCGGCAGGCGCGGATGTTGTGCATTTTGATGTCATGGACAATCACTATGTGCCAAACTTGACCTTTGGCAGCATGATTTGTCAGGCGCTGCGTGACTATGGCATCACAGCGCCGATTGATGTGCATCTGATGGTCAGCCCCGTGGATGGCATGATTGAGCAGTTTTTGGCGGCAGGGGCAAGCGTGATTACGTTTCATCCCGAAGCCAGTCAGCACATTGACCGCTCATTACAGCTTATCAAAGACGGCGGCGCGCAATGCGGCTTGGTGTTTAATCCTGCCACGCCGCTGCATTATTTGGATTACACGCTTGATAAAATCGACCAAATTTTGCTGATGAGCGTCAATCCGGGTTTTGGCGGACAGGCGTTTATTGCCAGTACGCTGGATAAAATCCGTGCCGTGCGGGCGCGTATTGATGCCTCGGGGTGTCATATTCGGCTTGAGGTGGATGGCGGCATCAAAGCTGGCAATATCCGCGCGGTGGCAGAAGCAGGCGCGGATATGTTTGTTGCAGGCTCAGCGATTTTTGGGCAAGCGGATTATCAAGCCGCCATCGCCGCCATGCGCGCTCAATTGGCGCTTGTCCGTGCCAAACAGGTGTAAGCCCAACAACAGATTTTCAGTATTCATACCAATTTGCGCGGCTCAAACCATGACCTCACCATCACTTGTCAAAACCGATACCAACCACCCCAAACCATCGCTTGTGCCGCTTGGTGTGACGTATGGCTTGGCGGTATTTGCTGTTGTGTTGGCGCTGGCAGGTTACGGCTTTCGTTTGGCATTGGGTGAGCCGTTTGCTGTGTTGTGGCGGCCGATGATTTTGACCTTGTTAGAGTTTTGCGTGCTACTGCCAGTCGGTTTTATGGCAGGCGCGTGGGTGATGAATCGCTTGAGCGGACGCGCGCCTATTCAAATGCGCAATGCCATGACGCTTGGGCTGCTTTTTAGCTGCGTTGCTATGTTGTGGCTGATGTCGGCATACTCTTAACCCTTTAATCCCTACAAAATGACCAAATCTAGCTTAAATCAGTATTCAATTTATCCTGCCAATTTGCCCAAATCGCTGATTAATTTATTGATGGGTGGTTGTGTGTTGTTGGGTTTATCGCAGCTGCGCCATGGCAATAACGTGCAAGGCTGGCTTGATGTTTTGGATTATTGGGCGTTTATGCTGCTATGGATACCCACTGGTGTGACAGTGGTGGCCTTGCCGTTTAAACTGCGTGACCCGACGTTTGAGCTTAAATTGGCGTATTATTTGGGTATGTTTGTCGCGTTTTTATTTGTGCTCAATCGCTTGCGCTATTGGCGTTAGATGACGGGACAAAATTACTGACAAACGCGCGAAAAAATTGCCTAAAGCCTGTTTACAAAAGCCTAGCATTTCTATTACTCTATAGCAAAACTGTGGTGTATTATTTTAGCGTTCAATGCAGCGGGTGTGAGGGCATTAGACCCCAACGCGCCCTATTGAATGCCTACCGATGTCAAAGGAAACTGCCATGCAACTTTTATCTCCCCGTGCTTTGCGCTTGTCTGCGATTGCTTGCGTCAGCCTTGCCGCTACTTTAACTGGCTGCTCTGCCAAAAAACCCACCTCAGAAGTCGTGGTTGCCCCCATGGGGGTCACAGGTGTCAATGGCAGCGCGTACTACGATGGCGGCGCGTTGGTCAATAACAGCCCAGCGGTGGTCGATGCAGCCAATGCCAATGGCATGGGCGATGTGGTGTATTTTGGCTTTGATAGCAGTGAGATCGACGCTCAAGGACAAGCGGTATTGTCGCAGCAAGCCCAGTTTTTGCAAGCCAACCCAAGCGCGCGTGTCGTGATTGCAGGGCATACCGATGAACGCGGCAGCCGTGAGTACAACATGGCGTTGGGTGAGCGTCGTGCCCGTGCCGCGCAAAACTACCTGACCAGCCAAGGTATTTCTGCCGACCGTACCGAAGCGGTAAGCTATGGTGAAGAACAACCTGCTGATCCAGGGCATGACGAAGCGGCCTGGGCTAAAAACCGTCGCGCGGTGTTGTCTTACTAAGCCGATGATAACGCCGCTTGCTAAGTCATTGGTTCAGCGTCGTCTGTGCCGCCACTTAGCAGGGCGTGGCCGTCGGTTAATCGATGGGAACATTTAGGCGCAAAACAGGACAGGCTGGGCTAAAGACATGCAGTGGTGGGCGTTCGATATCACGCCTGAGGCAAGCCAATCGACCAGCGTTTGTGCTTACTTGGCAATTGACCGTGTGGCTAATTACCGCTTAGCCAGCCATGATGTCGCCAATAGGCCGACGCAGGCAGCCATTAACGTTGGCAGTGCGGCCTGTCGTGCATTATTGATAAAATTACAAGCCAAAATTGGCTTACAGGGCAAATTATCCGATGCTGGTTTGCCCTATCGTTTGTTAGCCAGCCAGCACAATGCGCACGCAACACCATATTTTGTCAGCTTTAGCCACAGTAGCGCGCATATCGCTGTTTTGGTTGCGCCGTTTGCTAAGCTAGCTGTGGACATTGAAGACAAGCCAATCTCGGCAGCGGTGGCACGGCGGTTTTTTAGCCATGCCGAAAATGACTGGCTGGCAACCTTGACCAATCGCCAACAACGCCAAGCACGGCAGCTACTGTGGTGTCTAAAAGAGTGTACGCTCAAACAACGCCAAGCCCGTGATAGCCGTTTATTGGCTGGCATAGCGCACAATATATTGGATGATATTGCGCCCAAGCAGCTTCGCGCGCTGCTCACAGAGCAGGCAGGGCAGGCTATCAACTGTCTGTATCAAACCGCACCAACACCGCGTTTGATGGGCTATTTACCCACCAAACACTGCGCGGTTATGGTTTGTCAGCATTCGTGCAACAATTTTGCTAAAAAAACACAAAATTTCTTTGTTTTGTAAAAAAGCCATGCTATTATGCTTGCAGACTACAATGCAACGCCAACGTTGTATATCTTATGCCGTATCGTTGAGGTAGCACGCGCGGACATTGTAGAAGAGTAGATTTAGATAATGCTCACTGGCAAGATGGTTTGACACGACCTGCGCAGACTCACTGAACAAGGCGCGGCTTGTTCAACATCATGCCTTAACAACGTGAGCTATCTAATTAGCAGTAATTTGAGGAAATTATTATGTCAGTTCGTGAACAAGGCGTGGTAAAGTGGTTTAACGACTCGAAAGGCTTTGGTTTTATCCAACGTAGCAGCGGTGAGGACATTTTTGTTCATTTCCGCGCAATCCAAGGTGATGGCTACCGTTCATTGCAAGATGGTCAAAAAGTAGAATTCACCGTGGTGGAAGGCCAAAAAGGCCTACAAGCCGAAGAAGTCACCAAAATTGACTAAATAGATTGAAATTTACTACTAACAGTAAATTCATGATATAAAATATAAGTATAACAATAGGGTAGTGTCAAGTGACAATGCCCTTGTCCATGCGTTTGTAATCATTAGTAGAACGCGATTGGACGATTTTAGTCCGCCTAGTAATAAATTTAAAAATCATAGCGCGAAGGTTGGCGGTATACAAAACGCCCAGCTAATCAAGCCTACTTTGATTTGTTGTCAATTAAGGTCATTGTGTTCCAATTTTTTCGTGAGTTGCCATTGGTGCCCGCCTTGCTCAAAGCCATTGAGCGTTTAGGCTATGAGCGTTTAACCCCCATCCAAGCGCAGATTTTGCCTTATACACTGGCAGGACAAGACGCGATCGGACAAGCACAAACCGGTACAGGTAAAACAGCAACGTTTTTACTGACTGTCATTCAAGAACTACTCACAAACCCACTTGTCGCAAAAAAAGACGGTCAGCGTTATTTGGGTGAACCGCGCGCGCTGATTTTAGCACCAACGCGAGAGCTTGCCCAGCAGATTTACCAAGATTGCCAACAGCTGACCCAATTCACCGACTTACATACCGTGTGCTTGCTTGGCGGCATTGATTACGACAAACAGCTCAAGCAACTGCACAGCCAATTTGTCGATATCATCATCGCCACACCGGGGCGGTTGATTGATATGTGCCACCAACATGCGGTATTTCTTGATCGCCTTGAACTGTTGGTGCTTGATGAAGCCGACCGTATGCTGGATATGGGTTTTATTCCCGATATCAAGCGTTTGATTCGCATGATGCCGCCCAACACCCATCGGCAGACGCTGTTATTTTCAGCGACGTTTAACCAAGATGTCATGAATTTGGCGTATCGCTGGTTGTATCGTCCGATGTTTGTTGAGATTGCGCCTGAGCAAAAAACCAACGCCAACGTTGAGCAGCGTTTTTATACCTTGCTTGATAAAGACAAGCTCGACGCGCTCAAAACCATTTTGCAACATTACCATGGGCAAAAAGTGATTATCTTTGCCAATCGTAAAGACCAAGTGCGCACCTTGTACAATCGTATCCATGGGCAGCATTCGGTGGTGATGTTATCGGGGGATATCGCGCAAAACAAACGCGAACGCTATCTTGGTCAGTTTCGTGACGGCAAGGCAGATATTTTGGTCGCCACCGATGTGGCAGGGCGTGGTATTCATGTCGATGACGTGGCGTGTGTGGTCAATTATACCTTGCCCGATAATCCCGATGACTACGTGCATCGCATTGGGCGCACAGGTCGGGCAGGCAATCAAGGGTTGAGCATCAGTTTTGTTAGCGAGTCGGATGGTTTTAATCTGCCTGCGCTGCAAAGCCATCTTGACCAAGCGGTGCATACCACGCAATGGCAAGCGGCTGATTTTGCGGTCAATCAGAGCTAGGCGGTCGGCTTTACCGTCCCCAATAAAAAAGAGACAGCTTGTTGCTGTCCCTTTTTGGCAAACGCCTGACCAATACAAGATTAGTCCAAAGCTTGGATATCGACGTGTGCAATACCAGCAGATAAGTCTGCAATTTTGCTAAACGCCCCGCGCGATAAATCCAGTGCGCGTCCATACTTACCAAAGCCGCCTGTATCGGTTACCCGCACGATGACGCTTTTACCGTTTGCCCGATTGGTGACTTTTAACTTGCTGCCCATTTTGTGCGAATTGCTTGCTGCTGTTAGGGCATTTTGGTTAAAAACTTCACCTGACGCGGTCTTTTTGCCGTGAAACTGTTTGCCGTACCATGATACCACGCTGGCTTGGCTGGCAGTTGTCACAAGCAGTAGACTTGCCAAAAGATATTTCATCAAACGTTCCTTTTGTCGTTTAAACCTCGCGTGTCAAGCAGCCATACATCACTGCTTAAATAGCACTCAACCTAAAGCTCACGCTACCCAAGTCCGATAGCGGTACCTGTGAAAAAAATCTCACAGTCGCTGACTTGTTCGGTTTAACTGGTTGTTTGGCGTAGTAGGTTCGTAGTAGGTTATGGCAACATGCCTAACCCAAAACCACATAATAAACGCCAATCGGGGATTGATTAATTTAACTTTAGGAACGTGAATTATAATTTTATAATAGTTGCTAAACAAATTAGGTTTGGTAAATACCGTGGTGGTTTAACCTGCTTTTCATTGCTATATGACATTATTATGACAATAAAGTATTATTTTTGATATTTTTTCGTAGTTTTTTGGTATCTATAAATAAGAATTTAGAAATCAATGATTTTCATTAATAAATATAAAATAAAAGCCTATAAAATCTTGCTGTTTTTTGATTAAAAGCAAAAACTTAGCGCACAAACAATAAAAAAACCAATAACCGCTAGGCTATTGGTTTTTAGAAATTTGGTGGAGATGGCGGGAGTTGAACCCGCGTCCGCCAGCACTACGCTCATGAATCTACATGTTTAGATTCTGTCTATGGCTTTAACCCTTACTGAACCGACAGTCAGGATAGCAAGGGCGATTCTTTAGGATTTAAGCCAATACGGCAAGACAACGTATTGACCGATTCTTTGTGCGTTCGCTTCGGGGTGACCAACCTGATCAAAGACAATCAGTGGCGACCCAAACAGCCCTTAGGCTGCTAGAGCGTAAGTTTCGTCGTTTGCGACTAGTTTAATGTATATTTGATTTACGAGAGGACATACTCTCTCGACATGCCTCATTGAGTTTCATTACCAGCGTCGAAGCCAGAACATCCCCAATTAGATTGTTCATTATATGGGTTTTGTGCGTGCTTTTGCAAGGGGGTGGGCAAAATTTTTGTTCAGCCTGATCGCCAATGCTGCACCCTAGCAAACAAACCACGCTTAAATAAAACTGTCTTATTTGTGTGCTACAGTAAATTAATTTTACCAATTGATTTGTCGCCTTGTTTTTTAACGTTTTATATAAGAGGTTGGGGTTATGTCGTCGCAGTCTTCGGCCAATAAAGCCGCCAAATCACCCACGTCACAACAACAGCTCAAGCGCCAGCGCGAATGGGTGTATTTGGCACATTTTTTGGCATTGGCACAGTTACATCCGCTCAAAACCATCTCGGGGCAAGACGACGGGCAAGAGCCTGACTTTACCTGTGTATTTGCCAAACATGGCGGTGGAGAGTATGCCATCGGCATTGAGCTGACCACGCTGCCGCGTCTGCGTGACCGTTTGGGCAATGACAACCTGATGCTAAAGCGTTGGTATTGGCAGTCGCTGCTACAATGGCATAGCCGCTTTCATCCCTCAATATTGGCGGCAAAGTGTTTGACCGCGTCGACAAGTGGCAAGGTTATGACAGGTGCGTCACGCCCATCGCGCGCCCTTGCGGCATCCATGCAGCCGCTTGCCCGTCATACATGGGGCAACCGCGTGCAACAAACCGTTGCCCATACCGTGCGGTTTCTGCCGCGCGCATTTTTGGATGATATGGCAGATAGCCGCGGTGTGCCGATAGATTCGCTGATTTGTCAGCGTGATATCGATGCGGTGATGGCAAAAAAAGCCAGCAAGGTTGAGGCTTATCGGTCACGGCGCAAATTAGATGCGGTTTGGCTATTGATTCACACCAATGAACAGCAAGAAAATGGCGTGTTGGCGGCGGATGTTAGCACACCGCTGTGGCATGACAGCGATTTTGCGCGCGTATTTGTCACCCTGTATCCCAATGCGCAGCTGCTTGAGGTGGCAAAGTGCCGCACCGCTGTGCGACAAACGCCTGTGCCAAAGTATCAAACCGCACAGGCGATTGCTTAAAGTTTTTGGGCTTAAAACCCGACGCTTGGCGAACAGTTAAGCGTCAAGCTGCGCCATGATGTCATCGCTAAAATTCACGTTGGTGTAGACATCTTGCACGTCATCTAAGTCTTCTAGCATTTCAATCATACGCATGATTTTTTTGGCATCTTCAACGTCGGTGATATCGGCTGAGGTGGACGCTGACATGGTGACTTCGGCGTTGTCAGGTTTGATGTCGGCTTGCTCAAGCGCGTCCATGACTGTGCCAAAACTGTCGGGTTCGGTGATGATCAGTAGGGTTTCGCCGTCATTTTCGATGTCGGTTGCGCCTGCCTCAAGTGCAATGTCCATCACGCGGTCTTCTAGTGCCAAATCGCTGATGGTGATTTCACCGCGTTTGCTAAATAAGTACGCTACCGAGCCCGATGTACCTAGGTTGCCGCCATTTTTGCTAAACGCATGGCGCACTTCACCAACGGTGCGGTTGAGGTTGTCGGTCATGGTTTCGACCAAAACCGCCACACCGCCCAAGCCGTAGCCTTCGTAGGTGATTTCTTGCACGTTGTCGTTTTCGCCGCCGCCTGCGCCGCGTTCAATCGCGCGTTTGACGGTGTCTTTGGTCATGTTGGCGGAGTAGGCTTTTTCAACAGCGGCACGCAAACGAGGGTTGCTGGCGGGGTCGGGGTCGCCTTGTTTTGCCGCGGACACCAATTCACGAATGATTTTGGTGAAAATCTTGCCTTTGGCGGCATCTTGCTTGGCTTTGCGGTGCTTGATGTTTGCCCACTTGGAATGTCCTGCCATGTGATTTTTTCCTCCAAACGTGCTAGTATGTTGCACCAGCGATAGCAAAAACGCGATGTGAAAAACGGCGATATTATAAACGACGTACCTTGCTTGGTAAAAGGGGGTATGGGGTGAATTTTGCACGAATCGAGCAAATAACGTATGCGCCCTATATCACGTTTTGGCGTCGGATTTGGTCACTTCGATCTTTTTATTTAAAAAATGATTAAAAAATTAACTGATGTGGCTATATCGACGTGGATATGCAGACACGATGGGCAGCGTTAATCGGTTGCACGATAGGCGCGGTGTGGGAGTAAATCGGCTTGGCATCACGCACGAATTCAAACCAAAACTCAAATAAAAAACAGCCACCACGTACCGCCAGTACCGCTGATCAGCGCGACACGCTTGACGATAGCGATTTGTTTGACACAGATGACGCAGACAGCGAAGCGGAGCACGTCTGGGTGCCTGACGCGCCTGCCAAACGCAAACGCCGCTCGGGGTTTGGTGCCTTGCGTTTTGATAGCTTGCGCGATGATGAACAAGGCTTGCGCCATGCTATTCATGTCATTATCGATGGCACAGACACGCCGTTGGGCAAGGCGTTCGATATTTTGCTGTTGGTGGCGATTATCACCAGTTTGGCAGTGGTACTGCTCGATAGCGTGCTGGTGTTTCGCCTTAAATACGGCACCTACTTTTATTACGCCGAATGGTTTTTTACCATTTTATTCACTGTTGAATACTTGCTGCGCCTGTTTGCCGCGCCCAATCGTTGGCGTTACGCGCTAAGCTTTTTTGGTATCGTCGATTTTTTGTCGATTTTGCCGACGTATTTGGGCTTGTTTATCAGCATGGCAGGTGTGCAGTCGCTGCTTGTGGTGCGGATTTTGCGTATCTTGCGCGTGTTTCGGATTTTAAAACTTACCGATTACATGCAGCAGGCGGGCTTTTTGATGATGGCACTGCGCAGTAGTCGGCAAAAAATCATTGTGTTTTTTATCTCGGTGCTGATTTTGGTGACGATTATCGGCTCGATTGTGTATAGCATTGAGGGCGCGGATAACGGCTTTACCAGTATTCCTGTCAGTATTTATTGGGCGATTGTGACCATGACGACGGTGGGCTATGGCGATATTTCACCCAAAACGCCGCTTGGGCAAGCGCTGGCATCGATGGTGATGATTATGGGTTATTCTATCATTGCTGTGCCAACGGGATTGTTTACCGCAGAATTGAATAAGACCATGCGCCCACAATTGCAGCCTGTGAGTTGTCCAAATTGCGGCAAGTTTGGTCATGCGCGTGAGGCAAATTTTTGTGATCGTTGTGGTTATGATTTGCATGTGTAAGGCGCACGCGTTTGGCGTTTGACTTGCACCAAGTTTTGCGCGATAGTATCACCAACCCTTTGATAATAAAGATAGTATGACCGCTAAAAAACGCTTACTTAAATTGGCAAGCATGACCGCCAACATTGCAGGGCAAGCCGCCAAAACTGCTATCCGCCATGCCACGGGCAGCGAGGAGCAAAAGGCAGAAGCACGCAGTGAAATGCTGACCCAAGTCGGTGTGCAAATCGCCAATACGCTGGGCGAGATGAAAGGCGCGGCGATGAAAGTTGGGCAGATTGCCTCACAATACAAAGACATTTTTCCGCCCGAAATCGCGCAAGCCTTAGAAAAATTACAAAATGACGCGCCGCCTATGCCGTTTGATGTTATTGAGCAGCAAGTTGAGCGCGAATTGGGTCAGCCATTGGCAACGTTGTATGCCGAATTTGAGCCAGAACCGTTTGCAGCTGCGTCCATTGGGCAGGTGCATCGCGCGCGCTTGCCTGATGGACAAGCGGTGGTGGTTAAGGTGCAATATCCCGATATTGACGCGCACATCGATAGCGACTTAAAACAAGTGCGTCTTGCGCTCAAATTAACCGGGGTGCTAAAAATTGACAAGACATTGCAAGACCAAATTTTTGCTGAATTGCGCGACAGCCTAGTCGATGAGTTGGATTATCAAAAGGAGGCGCAAAATTTAGCGATTTTTGGTGAGTTTCATCGCGATGATGCAGGCATTGTGATACCTAGGGTCTTTGCCAGTCATTCAAGCCGCCGTGTATTGACGCTGTCTGAAGAGCGTGGCGAGCCGTTGTCGGTAGCGGCAACGTGGGATAATGACATCAAGCAACAAATCGCCACACGGTTGTTTCATTTTAGTGCAGGGCAGTTGTTTAAGCTGTATCGCTTGCATTGCGATCCACACCCTGGCAATTTTGCGTTTCGCTCCGATGGTACGGTGGTGGCGTATGATTTTGGTGGCATCAAAACCTATAGCCATGCTGAGGTGCGCCAGTTTTATCAAATTGCCTGTGATGCGCTGCGTGGTGACACGGCAGCGATTGACGCGAATTTGGTGACGCTGGGGCTTAAAAAAACGCCCGAACCACTGCCCGAACCGTTTTATCACAATTGGTTAAACCTTGTCCTTGCACCGTACGGGTTTACGGATTTACACAACCCCCCGTATGATTTGGCTCAACACGCGCCGTTTGATTTTGAGCATAGCCAAGTGCATCACCAAATCGTTGAGCAAGCCAAGCAGTCACTTAAATACTGGCAGCAGTTTCAGCCATCGCCTTTGACGCTGATGCTTGAGCGTACGCTGTCTGGGCAGTATTGGAATTTGGTTAATTTGGGTGTGAAGATTGATTTGGCACCGCTGGTTGATGAGTATATTGATTTGGATCAGCTCAACGCCTAAGCTTAGCGCTTAAGTATTGTTAAAAGGTCTAGCCAAAAAAACGGCTTGCTAATTTTAGTGGTGGCAAGCCGTTTTTTAGTCAATGATTTTTAGATCAGCTTTTTTCAAGTGATTGATTTAGCGTAAAAACAGCTGATAGCCCAAGTTGTCGGTAATGACCTCACAATCATAGCCAATTTGCTGCAGTTTGCTGACCACATCGCCAACGCTGTCAGCAGGCATTTGAATCCCTGCCAAAACGCGTGCCTCTGCCGCGCCGTGGTTGCGGTAATGAAACAGGCTGATGTTAAAGTCAAAATCTTGCCCCAGTGTTGTCAAAAACTTGAGCAACGCGCTTGGACGCTCGGGGAACATGATTCGCAGTAGCTGCTCATCAGGCAGGCAAGCGTGTCCGCCAATCAGATAGCGAATATGGGTTTTGGCGACTTCATCATCTGTCAAATCCACCGCCGCATAATTGGCTTGGGCGAAAAGTTCATTCAACGCCTTGCGCTCTGCTGCGCCACCTTTTAGGCCGATGCCAACAAAAATCTGCGCGCCATCGGGTAGCCCGGCTTCGGCATGGTGCAAACGGTAGTTAAACTCGGTGATGTTACGCCCATTGAGTGCTTGGCAAAACGCCAAAAACGCGCCGCGCTGCTCGGGGATGGTGACGGCAAAAATTGCCTCTTTTTTCTCACCAATCTCGGTGCGCTCTGCGATATAGCGTAAGCGGTCAAAGTTCATATTCGCGCCGCACAAAATCGCCACGCAACGTTTGCCATGTAAGTTATGCTCAGCGATGTATTTTTTCATACCTGCCACCGCCAATGCGCCCGCAGGCTCGACGATACTGCGTGTCTCGTCATACACGTCTTTGATGGCGGCGCACACTTCATCGTTGCTGCACGTTACGACCTCGGGCTCAACCACCGTACCTGTGCCGTCAGATTTGGGCATGCGCACCACGTCAAACGGCAACTCGCCGATTTGTGCCACTGCTGTGCCATCGACAAATAGCCCAACTTGCGGCAAGCGCACGCGTTCGCCCGTTGCCAACGCAGCTTGCAAACACGCTGCTTCTTCAGGCTCAACTGCCACCACCTTGACATGCGGTGCAACCTCGCCCAAAAACGCCGCCACACCTGCCAACAAACCGCCGCCGCCTGTGGCAACAAATACATAATCGAGCGCGCGCCATTGCTGCACCAGCTCAAGCGCGATCGTGCCTTGCCCTGCAATCACCAATGCATCATCATAGGGCGGAATAAACGTCAAGCCATCAGCTTGTGCGCGCGCGATGGCATAGCGATTGGCTTCATCAAAGCTATCCCCGTGTAGTACGACATTACCGCCCAATGCCTTAACTGCCTCAACCTTGATATCGGGTGTGGTGGTTGGCATGACAATCACATTGGGCAGTTGCAAACGGCTGGCAGAGTATGCCACGCCTTGGGCATGGTTGCCTGCTGATGCACAAATCACACCTTGCGCCTGTTCTGCGGCTGTCAGCTGACTAATGCGGTTGTACGCACCACGCAGCTTGAACGAAAACACAGGCTGCAAATCCTCACGCTTTAAGCGAATTTCATTGTTTAGCCGCTGAGACAGGCGTTTGGCAGGCTCAAGCGGTGTTCGCATCGCTGCCTCATACACCGTGGCTTGTAAAATTAACCGCACCCAATCTGCTAACATATTTCACCCCAATCATTTGGCATTATTTGCTGCCATCCTAGCGATGATGGCGGCCAACGGTTTTAAAATAAGATAGGGTAGGCGTTTCGCCGTGGTCTTGCAAGTTTTTTTGTGCATCATGTGAGATTTTGCTTGCACAACGCCGCTTGACGCTCACGCAATGGGTTCTTTATACTGGCAAATGTTTTCACCGCTCAATGATAGGTAACGCCATGACTGACAACCAACAACAACAAAAACAAGCCGCCGCACAAGCCGCGCTGGCGTATATCGAAACAGGTATGATTTTGGGCGTAGGTACGGGTAGCACAGTCAATTGCTTGATTGACTTGTTGCCACAAGTGCAGCTCAAAGGCGCGGTGGCAAGCTCAAACGTCACCGCTGAAAAACTAACCGCACTTGGCATTGAGGTGATGGACTTAAACCTCACAGGCACGCTGGATTTGTACATTGATGGCGCGGATGAAGTGGATAGCCAGCACAACCTCATCAAAGGTGGCGGTGGTGCTTTGACCCGTGAAAAAATCGTTGCCGCCGCCTCACGGCAGTTTATTTGTTTGGTTGATGCATCCAAAACCGTCAATCAGCTTGGGGTGGACTTTCCCGTACCGATCGAGGTTTTACCGCAAGCGCGTTCGTATGTTGCCCGTCAGTTGGTTGAATTGGGCGGCGAGCCTGTGTATCGTGAGGGCTTTGTCACCGATTATGGCAACGTGATTTTGGACGTGTACGGGCTTGATGTGCGCGACCCGTTGGCAATGGAGCAACGGCTCAACAACATCGTTGGCGTGGTGTGCAATGGTATTTTTGCCGTTAATCGCGCGGATATCGTGCTTAAAGCTACTGCCGATGGCGTGCAGACCTTACGCGCCTAACCCATCAGGCATTGCCAACAAAAAAACCTGCCGAATTGGCAGGTTTTTTAGATATATTTGAAAAATATCGTTAAGCTAATCGCTTAGTCTTGTAGATAACCAAGCAAGCGCGTGATTTCTAAGTACATCCAAATCAGCGTTGATAGTACACCCACACCAAGCACCCATTCATAGCTTTCATCCACACCTGCCGCTTGCGCGCGCTCGATGTTGTCAAAATCCAACAACAGGCTAAATGAGGCGAGCACCACCACAAACAGGCTAAAGCCAATCGCTAATGCGCCACCATCAAACAATCCAGGGATTGAGTTATGAAAGAAAATGCTTAAGAAAATTTGCAGCAAATACACCACCATCACGGCCAAAATTGCCGATACCATGATAGAGCGGAACTTTTGCGTCACTTTGACTACGCGCGCGCGATATAACGCTAGCATCACCGCACCTGTGGCAAAGGTCGATAGCATGGCCGTCACAGGTAGGCTTGGATCTAACCGTGCCGTAAACAACGAGATCGCACCGACTACCACACCTTCTAAAATCGCAAACGGAATAGCCAAAGTTTTTGCCATGTGTGGGCGAAAACCGATAAACACGCTTAGACCAAACGCCAACAAAATACTGCCCAATGACATCGCATTGATAAAGCCGTATGAAATACGCGCTGATACGCAGTAGCCAAAAAAGGCCAGCGCCGATATCACCGAAATTGCCAGCAAAAACGCGGTTTTGTTTGCCACACCGCGCGCTGTCAATGGCTGATTGCTGACCGTAAACTCAGCGCGAGAAATAATTGGATTTGCCATAATCCATCCTCTAATCAAAAAAAATTAACATCCTATTACTAGGCAAAAATAAAACCGCCTAAGCTTATCAATGGTGTTATCCTGCTGTTTTTGCAAGATTTATCTGCCAAAAATCCCTTGCGGTTATTGCATGCTACCATAGCAAGCTAAACCCTATTTGTATAGCCGTTTGTTGTGACAAAACGTAACGCTAGTCAATTGCATTTGGTAATAGCAAATTGAGACCAGCAAAACCGACCACCGACCAAAAAATCCGCCAAAACTGTGCTAAAATACAGACTTTCATCAGCCAAACGCTTGCCTTATGACTACAAGCCGCATTCGCAACCCCGCCTTTCGCCGCATTGGCGTGATGGGACGCGCCAATAAAACCAGTAATATTGAAAGTATTTATCAAATTTGTGATTTTTGCCATGCGCAAGGTTTGCAAGTGTGGGTGGATTGCACCACCGCGCGTCTGCCCGCGCTATCGGTTGAACGGCTAGGCGATGTGACCTTGATTGAGCGCAGCGTGCTGGGCGGTGCGTGTGATTTGGTGATTGTGGTTGGTGGTGATGGCTCAATGCTACACGCCGCGCAGGTTTTGGCAAAATACCCTGTGCCTGTGGTTGGCGTGAACCGTGGACGGTTAGGCTTTTTGACTGACATCAACCCCGAACAACTGCAACAACAGCTGCACGATATCCTAAACGGCGCGTATCAGCTAGACCATCGGTTTTTGCTCAAAATGGAGATTCGCCAAGGCGCGCATGTGATTTATGAAGACATGGCGCTAAACGACATCGTGCTGCACGCAGGCAAATCGGTGCACATGTTGGATTTTAACCTAACCATTGATGGACAAGCCGTGTCGCGTCAGCACAGTGACGGCTTGATTGCTGCCACACCGACAGGTTCTACCGCTTATGCCTTATCAGGCGGTGGCCCGATTGTGCACCCCAAGCTTGACGCGGTCTGCTTGGTGCCGATGTACCCACACACCTTGTCTAGCCGCCCGATTGTGGTCAGTGGCAATAGCGAAATTAAAATTCGTATCAACAAAGACAACCGCACCCAACCGATGGTCAGTGCCGATGGCAAGCCGTCTGTACCGCTTAACCAAAACCAACGCCTAGTGATCGGCAAACATCCCAATCGTTTGACGCTGCTGCATCCGCTGGATGTGGATTTTTTTGCTGCCTGTCGCACCAAATTAAACTGGAACAATTACAGCGAAGAATTTGCTATGGGCAATGAATAACGATTAGTAGTTCGGTGTGACGGTCGTGACAGCGAGATGATAAACCAAGATCAAGCCGCATGGTGGTTCAAAACTGGTCGTAAATGACAATTGTTCTTGCAAAAAAGCGTTATTGCAGACCAATAACGCTTTTTTAACGGTTAAAACAGATTGATTGGTTAAAAGCCAATCAACGGCGCGGCAGAACGTTGGCTAATAAAGCCATCAGGAATTTGTCCGCGCGACGCTTGCCAACGCGCAAACGCCATACGCGTGTTATTGCCTGCGATGCCATCGGTGCCTTGCGTGTCAAAGCCTTGCGCCGTCAAACGCTCTTGTAACTGACGCACTTGATAATTTGCCAATGGTTGTTCGTAGCGCGGCCAATCTTGCTGCAAGGTCGGCTGCCCGATAATGGCTTTTGCCAGTAGACTAACCGCCAGCGCGTAGTTGGATGAATTATTATAGACTTTAATCACATTAAAGTTGTTGGTTATCAGCAAAGCAGGCCCTTCTTTGCCTGCAGGTAGCCACAATTCGGCTTGCGCTGAGCGGTTGCTTGGATAGCCCATGAACTGCACGCCAAGTGCTTGCCATTCACCCAGCGATTTTTTGCTACCTAGGTTGCGATAATCAAAACCTGCAGGTAGGCGCACCTCATATACCGCATCGACACCGCGTTGCCAACCTGAGCGGCTTAGATAGCTTGCGGTTGAGGACAGCGCGTCTGCCATATTCCATGGGTTTTTGTGCCCATCGCCATCGCCATCGACGCCTTCAACAAGCCACGTTTGTGGAATAAATTGGGTGTGTCCCATGCCGCCTGCCCACGAGCCTTTTAGCTGCGACCAATCGACATCACCGCGCTGCACCAGCTGTAGCATTGCCAAAAGCTGCTCTTCGGCAAATGCCTTGCGCCGTCCGTCATACGCCAACGTTGCAAGACTGCTTGGTAGGCTGCTATTACCCGTGCCCTTGCCATACGATGACTCCATGCCCCAAATTGCGGTAACAATAGACGCAGGCACACCGTATTGGTTTTCGATACGACTCAATAGACTTTGTTGATTGGCGTAATTGCTGCGTCCTGCGCTCACACGCCCACTCGATAGCGCGCTATCAACGTATTCCCACGGCATTTTGACAAATTCAGCTTGGCTACGGTCAAGCGTGATCGCTTGCTCATTGTAATCTGCCCTTGCCAACAAACGCTCAATATCTTGCCGATTGTAGCCTTGCTGGCTGGCACGCTGAGCAAAGCTTATTTTCCACTCGCTAAAGCTACCATAGCGCGGCATCACAGGCGCAGGTGCTGGGGTTGGTACGGGTGTAGGGCGCGGCTGCACCACCACAACGGGCGGTTTTTGGACGATGACCACAGGCGGCTGCGGTGGCATGGGTTGTGGCGTAGGGTAGGTAGGTGCTTTGGGCGTGCTACATGAGGCGGCAAGCAAAGCAAACGCGCTATAGCCTGTTAGATGCAAAACCAGTTTGGTGGGCGAAAATCGGCGAAAATTCAACATAACACAAGTACCACAGAGCAAAAATTGACAAAATGAGGTGGGGCAAAATTGCCATTACGCGCCAAAAATATAACAGCAACGTCATGCAATGTCATGTGACAAAACGTAAAACTTGCCACAAGCAGCGGATTTTGCCATGGGTTTTTGGAGTAGGTAAAAATAATTGACAACAAAAAAGCCCTGCTAAAAAACAGGGCTTTAGTCACAATCTTTCTTATTTTATGAACTTTTATAAAAAAGATGGTGGCGATGCCGAGACTTGAACTCGGGACCTTACGATTATGAGTCGTACGCTCTAACCAGCTGAGCTACATCGCCTTACCAGTCCGTGCTGGTTGAGGCGCATATTATGCGGATTTGTCGGGCGCACGTCAAGCGTTTTGCGAAATTTTTTCTCACTTTTTTGTCGGGTTTGGGCGACTGGCCAAACTGTCGGTATCAAATCTACCCTGTGGGTCAGACGTTTGGTTTTAATGACATAGGTTTGTCATCTAAACTGTGGCACAATATACCGTTATATGTGCGTTGATTTGACAAGATTTTTCAGTCCTAATTGCCCAACATTGATTCACTATTTTTACCAACGTCGTTGATGGTTTGTGCCATGCGTTTGCCAACGTTCTGCCCAAACTGTGCGCGCAAGGATGATTTATGAACGACCAACGTGTGGACGTATTAGCCGAGCCTAAGCACAAAGAACCGTATTTGCAAGGTTTGTTGCTGCGCTATAGCGTGTTTGCGCTGGCGTTTGTGGTGTTTTTGTTGGGCTTGGTGCTGCTTAAATGGTGGCTGATTGGGCTTGGGTTGGTTGGCATTGCGTTGGGGATTTATGATATTGTGCAGGATAAACACGCGATTTTGCGCAATTATCCGCTGTCGGGGCATGTGCGCTATGTGTTGGAGAATTTTCGCCCCGAGATTCGCCAATATCTGCTTGAGGATGACCAAGTACAAGTGCCGTTTTCGCGTCAGCAGCGCGCACTGGCGTATCAACGTGCCAAAAACGTCAGTGATACCAATGCGTTTGGTACGCTTGAAGATGTGTATCAGTCGGGCAAGGAGTGGTTTTTACAATCCACGCTTAGCCACCCACTAAAAGAGACCAATTTTCGTATTCGGGTTGGCGGTGCGCGCTGTTTACAACCGTATGATATTTCGGTGTTTAATATTTCTGCCATGAGTTTTGGCAGTCTATCGGCGGCAGCGATTGAGGCACTCAACCAAGGCGCGAAGTTGGGCGGCTTTGCCCATGATACAGGGGAGGGTGCGATTAGCCCGTATCATAAAAAACACGGTGGCGATCTGATTTGGGAGCTTGGCACAGGTTATTTTGGCTGTCGTAACCATGATGGCACGTTTAGCGCGCAAAAATTTGCCGAACGCTCACGGCTTGAGCAGGTCAAGATGATTGAAATCAAGCTGTCGCAAGGCGCAAAACCCGGCAAAGGCGGCGTATTGCCCAAAGAAAAAATCACCGCAGAAATTGCCGAAACGCGCGATATTCCGATGGACAAGGATTGTATCTCACCTGCTAGCCATTCGGCGTTTGAAACGCCGCGCGAGTTGGTGCGCTTTTGGCAAACACTGCGTGAGCTGTCAGGCGGCAAGCCTGTTGGTTTTAAACTGTGCGTGGGGCAGCCGTGGCAGTTTATGGGGATTGTCAAGGCAATGCTAGCAGAGGACAATTATCCTGATTTTATCGTCATTGATGGCGCAGAAGGCGGTACGGGTGCTGCACCCGTTGAGTTTATGGACAACGTCGGCATGCCGCTGGTGGATGGGTTTTTGTTGGTGCATAACACACTGGTGGGCGCAGGCATTCGCGATAAGATCAAAATCGGTGTGAGTGGTAAGTTGATATCGGCGTTTGATATCGCGCGTATGCTTGCTATTGGCGCGGACTGGTGTAATTCGGCGCGTGGGTTTATGTTTGCCGTTGGCTGTATTCAATCACGCAGCTGCCACACCAACAAATGCCCAACGGGTGTGGCGACGCAAGACCCATATCGTCAGCGCGCGCTTGATGTGCCCGATAAAGCCCAACGCGTGTACAACTTTCATAAAAACACCTTAAAAGCCATGGCGGCTATTGTCGGTGCGGTGGGGCTTGACCATCCCAAGGACTTGCGCCCGTATCATATCGCGCGGCGCATGGATGATGGCAGTATCAAGCTGCTATCTAAGTTTTATTATTTTACTGAAAAAGGCGTGTTGCTGGATTTGGCAGCGCGCGCCGAAATTTTTAACCAAATGTGGGTGATGGCCAATCCCGATAGCTTCTTGGCGGACAATGAAGCCTTGATTGCCTATAACAACGACGCGCGTACCAAGCCGCCCGTACCCAACCGCCAGCGCGTGCCAACCAAGCGTGAAGAGCTTGCGCCCGATGACTTGGGCAACAATGGCGTAGGGCGCGACCCTGTACCTGGCCGCATTGACAGTGTCGATGTCAGCCCAACGCATTACTACACCTATGAAGATGACCCACACTAAACGCGGTAAAAAGCCACGCGCTTAGCCATCGGCCATCGGGCAGCTAATGCGAAAGCAAGTTTGCGCATGATGGGCGATATAATCAAGCGCGGCTTGGTTGGCTTGGCAAAATGCCTGTGACAAATACAGCCCAAGCCCTGTACCTTGGTTGTCGGTGGTAAAAAACGGGTCAAACAAATACGGCACATTGGCGGCAGGCACGCCTGCGCCTGTATCAATGACATCAATATGCACATATTGCCCTGCGTCATACACCGTGACGTGCACGCACGCCGTGCCTGTGTCACGTTGGCTAAAGCGCAGCCCGTTGTTGATTAAATTGATAAGCACCTGCTCAAGCTGCTGCGGGTCAAACCAAAACGTGGCGTGCGTGCGGCAATCGAGTGCCACGCGCTTATCGGCATAATGCTGGCGCACAAACGCGCTTAGCCATGGACTGACGCTAAGCCGTTGTTGGTTTGGGGGCTGCTGGCGTGATAAGCGTAACACATCCTCGATGATACGATTGACGCGCACAGTCTGTTGATACACCATATCCAGCAGTACGCGCTGGTCATCATCCAAGCTGCCATTGGCTACGCCATCATCGTTTTGGCTGTCCTCAAGCAGTAGCTGGCTGGCTTGGCTAATCGCTGCCAGCGGATTGCGGATTTCATGGGCGATACTGGCGCTAAGTTGCCCCAGTGAGGCTAATTTGAGCTGCTGGGCGCGGCTATGCTCACGGCGCAAATCCTCAAGCAGCACCAGCGCATACGGGCTATCTAGCTGCGTCACACGCACGCGGTATTCTAGGCTTTGGTTGCCGCTGCCTTCTGCTGAGGGGATAGCAGCTTGAGGCGCGGCAAGTGTCACCACCGCCGTGTGTTCTTGGGTAGCAATGATGGGCGTAAGCGTCTGAGCCAGTGTCGGCGACAACGTGGCAAGCTGATAGGTCGCCAATGGCTGATTTAGGTTGAGCTGGCGGCTGGCAACATCGTTTGCCAATAAAATATCCAAATCATGCGACACCACCAACACGCCTTGCTCAATAATCTGGACGATTTTTTGGTTAATGGCATTGAGCGCATTGACTTCATCGGTCTGACGCGCCGATAGGCTTTCAATTTGTTTTAAGCGTTTGGCAAGGCTGTGGCTAAAATACCCCACCACCACAAAGCTTACCGCCACCAGCACCGCGTTATTAAATGTCTCTACCGACGCATCTTTGAGCAGCGGATAATACTGCTGATAAATCACCAATACCAAAGCAAATGCGGTCAGCAAAATCGCCTGATTGGTATGCACCAGCATAAACGCCGCCGCGACCAACACCAGCAGCAGTAAGACAATTTGTAAATCTGAGCCGCCGCTGACGTACAACAGCAGACTAAGCACCAAATTGTCCACCACCAACGCCGCCATCATCGCATCATTGTGCGGTTTGTGCTGATACCCAACCAAAAACAGCAGCGCAAAAACCAAATAACCCACCGATGGCAGCGCGGCGACCGTCAGCTCAGGCGTAAGCTGACCAAACGGCTGTCCGCCTTGCCAATTAAGCGACAGCAAAAAATTCACCGAAAACAGTACGCCAATCACGCAGCGATATATGTTGTAAATCAGGCTTAAGCGTTTGGCTTGATCGGTGCGGCGTTCGACGGCAAATTGCGAGGAGAACGTCGGGTTGGTAATCATGGCGACAGGTTTATGGCTGAATCAGCCCGTGACGCATGGCAAGATGGGTGAGCTTGACATCGCTATCAATATTGAGTTTTTCAAAAATCCGATAGCGGTAGGTGTTGATGGTCTTCACACTGACAAACAACTGGTCGGCAATTTGTTGGGGGCTTTGGCAATTTACCACCATCATGGCAACTTGCATTTCGCGCTCGCTGAGTAAATCAAACGGCGAGCCTGCGTTATCCGCCAGCAAAATATCTGCCAACTGCTCAGCCACATCTGCGCTAAAATACCGCCCACCTTGCGCAACTTTTTTAATCGCCTTGATCATTTCATCTAGCGGCGTGCCTTTGGTGATATAGCCGCTCACCCCCGCCTTAATCAGCATCGACGGATAGGGCGGATTGGCCAATGCGCTCACCGCTAGGATTTTGCATTGTTTGTCGTTGTGTCGCAGGCGTTTGGTGACCTCAAGACCGCTCAAATTTGGCATATTGACATCCAGCAGCACCACATCGGGCTTGAGCTGTTTGGCAAGGCGAATCGCTGTTTCGCCATCGGCCGCTTCGGCAATCACTTGGATATCAGGACTGTCTGCCAACATGCGGCTGATACCCATGCGCACCAAGTCATGGTCATCCACCAATAGCACCGTAATCATTTTACCCTCGGATTTGTCAATAGTGTTAAGTCACCCCATGCTGGGATTCTAGCACACTTTTTGCCCAATACCTGTGCCAAACATGCACGCTCATGTTCAATTTTTGCAGGCAAACCTCCACCGATGATGGCGATTTAAACCGCTGGCTGCCAACATTCGCTAAAGCGCGGCAAAAATCGTATAATAAGCGTCTAAACGCGCGTTGCGCTCACTTATTTAAAAGACGCAAAAAATCATGCGAATTCGTAAACTGTTTAAATTTGAAAACGCCCATATCGTACGCAACTGTAGCTCTGAGCGATGCAAATACTCGATTCATGGGCATAGCTACCAAGTTGAGCTGATCTTACAGGCAAATCGGCTTGACCACGGGCAGATGGTGTATGATTTTGGCCTGCTCAAAGGCGCGATAAAAGACATCATCGACAGCTTTGACCACGCGATTTGTTTTTGGAATCAAGACGATAGCGACTATATCGCGTTTTGTCAGCAGTACAGCCAGCGCTGGGTAAGTCTGCCTGTGTCACCATCGGCCGAGCAGTTTAGTCGGGTGATTTTCTTTTGGGCGCGTGCCATCCTCAAGCAAACCCAAATGCAAAATGGTGAGGCGGATGTTGAGGTGTACTCAGTCATCGCGCATGAGACGGCAACAGGCTATGCACAATGCTTTGCCGAAGACGTGGATAACGCGCAAATGGGTGAGCTAAAACTGACGGATTTTGAATTTAGCCCCCAAGTCAAAGCTGAATGGACAGACCCAACCCTGTATGACAAGTTGCTAAACGGCGAAACGTTTGTCAATCCGCGCGTTAATTTACAGGTTAAAGCTGAGTGATGCGGCGCGGTGGGGATACTCAAGATAGCGCCCCGTCGCAAGCGCGTTCGTTGCAATCAGATGTTACGCCATGCAAGGTGAATATGGAAAAAATCATTCTAAAATCCGAAACCGACACCCAAGCCTTTGCCCAGCAACTTGCCGACATGAACCTAACAGGCAGTGTGTGGCTAGTGGGGGATTTGGGCGCAGGCAAGACCACCTTGACGCGTTACTGGTTGCAGGCACTGGGGCACACAGGCGCGGTCAAAAGCCCGACGTTTAGCTTGGTTGAGCCGTATCGCATTCTTCAACAAGATGGCACAATCAAGCCTGTGTATCATGCCGATTTGTACCGCCTCAATGACCCTGAAGAGCTTGAGTTTATCGGCTTTCAGGATTATTTTAGTGACGATAGCTTGGTGATTATTGAGTGGGCAAGCCGCGCCGAAAGCCACTTGCCTGCGCCCGATTGGGTGATTGATATACAGCGTGTGGCAGGTGGTGAGGCGCGTCAGGTGACATTGGGCAAGTGATATTATCACGTGTGTATTTTTAAGATTTTTAGAAGATAAAAGTAAGTAATTTTTAGCAGTCATGGCCAAGCGCATCCATAAACTATCGCCTCTACTCATTAACCAAATTGCAGCAGGTGAGGTTGTCACCCGTCCTGCATCGGTGGTTAAAGAGTTGGTCGAAAATGCCATCGACGCGGGCGCGACGCACATTGATATTCGCATTGAGCAAGGCGGACTGGGGCTGATTGAAGTTTGCGACGATGGGCGGGGTATCCATCCTGATGACTTGCAACTGGCGGTGACGCGCCATGCTACCAGTAAACTTGCCGATGTGGGCGAGCTGACAGGCATTGATAGCTTGGGCTTTCGTGGTGAGGCATTGGCATCGATTGCCGCGGTGGCGCACCTGACTTTAACCAGCAGCCATGATACCAGCGGTATCGGGCAGCGTTTGGTGCTTGATGGCAGCGAGGCGAGCCAAGCGCGGATTACCCCGATTGTTAAAACCCAAGGCACCACGGTCACGGTGCGCGATCTGTACTTTAATGTGCCTGCGCGTCGCTCACACCTCAAAAGTTTAACCACCGAATTTGCCCATATTGAACACGTGGTGCAGCGGCTGGCGATTGGCTTTGCGGATATTGATTTTACGCTGTACCACCAAGGCAAACCGCGCTTACGCCTTGCCAAAGCCGACAGCCAACAAGCCGTGCCGTCTTTACCCTTACCAAGGTTGGAGCAGGCATTGGGTATGCCACTTGCGCCGATAGCGCATGGCTTTGGGTTGAATTTGGCGCATCTAGCCGCGCCTGACACCGATGACGGTGCGCAAGTTTTGGGCTGGTTGTTTGTCGCACCTGATAACAGCAGCGCCTTGCCGCGCTTGTTGTATATCAACCAGCGATTGGTGAGCGACGTTGCTATCAGTCAAACTTTGCAAAAAGCCGCCCGTCAAGCCGATTTGCCCAGCCTTGGCTACGCGCTAAATTTCACCCTGCCAGCCGATTGGATTAACGTCAATATCCACCCCAGTAAGCAGCAGGTCAAAATCCAGCCTTTGACCAACATGTTGGCACGCTTGCAACACGCGGTGTTGGGTCAGCTCAAAACACTGCCCGTGGCGCAAAATGTGCGACAATATCCAACCATCGCGCCACCAGCCGCCAGTGAACAAACGCGCTTAGCGTCGGCAAGCACGTATCCAATGCCGCGCGCGCCTGTCATGCCCAAACAAGTCCACGCGCCCCAAGCGGTCTACCAAGCATCTGCCACGCCATCGCTAGCCGACAATAACAGTAACCACAGCAACCACAGTGCGCGAACGCCTGCCCCAACCGACGACCAAGCCGACGGGCAATGTCCGCCAGCGATTGTTTTACTCGGTCAAATCACCCATGCCAAACATGGCGATATCGTGTTGCTAGGTTGCCAACAGCAGCTGTATGCCCTGCCAAGCAGCGTTTGGCAGGGTTTGACCCAGCCAACACGGGCGGATTTGGACACCCACGCGCTGAGCATTCGTTCTATCAAGGCCTTGGCCGATTGGCTGCTGATGACAAGCGCACCGCCAACGTTAAGCGAGCCCATTTAAGCGAGCCTAAACCATGAAACCCGTTATCTGCCTCATTGCCCCAACTGCCAGTGGCAAAACTGCCTTGGCGTATGAACTGTTTGACACAGGCAATTACGCGCTAATATCGGTTGATTCAGCGCTGATTTATCGCGATATGGATATCGGTACGGCAAAACCAAGCCGTGATGAACTGGCACGCTATCCCCATGCGTTGGTTGATATCATCGACCCCGACCAAAGCTACAGTGTGGCGCAGTTTGTCGCCGATGCCGCCGCGCAAATTACTGCCGCGCATGTACAGGGCAAAACGCCGCTGTTGGTGGGCGGTACGATGATGTACTACATGGCACTGCTACAAGGTATCGGCAACCTACCGCCCACTGACCCTGCCATCCGCGAGCGTTTAAACACGCGCTTGCAGCAAGAAGGCATTGCGCCGCTGTATGAGGAATTGCGCCGTATCGACCCACCGACCGCCGAACGCCTCAAGCCCAATGACCGCCAGCGCATTGGGCGCGCGCTTGAGGTGTATTGGCAGACGGGTAAGCCATTGAGCGTTTGGCACACCCTGCCAAACCACGCCCTTGCCGATAACCCGACACAGGCATGGCAGATTTTTGCCGTCCTGCCTGAGCGCGCTTGGCTGCACGCGCGTATCGAACAGCGATTGGGGCAGATGTGGCAAGCAGGGTTGTTGGCAGAAGTCATCGCCCTTTGCCAACGCTACGCTTTACACGCCGATTTACCCTCTATGCGCAGCGTCGGCTATCGGCAAGTGTGGCAGTTTTTGCAAACCGTCGCGCCTGAGGTTTTGATAAATGACGTGGCAAAACAGGCAGCGGGCCTTACCAGTCCTGCCCGCTTAGCCAATCAATTGAGCCAATCAACCGACACCCATACGCAAGCTGCCTATCAAGCCATGCAACACCAAGCACTGTATGCCACCCGTCAGCTTGCCAAACGGCAATACACATGGCTGCGTAAGCTCAATCAACTAAACCTTGCGCCACAGCATCGCCTTCACACGCTGACGGATGTTCAGCAAATGCGCGCGTATATTTAACTTAAACACGCAACATCGGGCAACAAATTATCAACAATTTTTTGCGCATTCATCGCATTGCATCAGTTCAAACGCTCACCTTAACGCCAGCGGTATCAAATGGCTAAACTAATTTGATGATTTGTTACT
Organism: Faucicola sp. SE7633; assembly: GCF_059264685.1. Classification (NCBI taxonomy): domain Bacteria; kingdom Pseudomonadati; phylum Pseudomonadota; class Gammaproteobacteria; order Moraxellales; family Moraxellaceae; genus Faucicola; species Faucicola sp. SE7633. Next base: position 34,839 of record NZ_JCADBW010000010.1, read on the forward strand.
GTAACTTGACAAGGGTTTTGCTTCGGTGCAAAATACGGACTTATCATGCGTATTTTAAAATTTGACTTGAGCAACTGGCGTGGTGACAACGTGATAAGTTCAATAAAATCCGTTAATTAAGTATAAGCAAGCGCCTTCAATGGTGCGGCAAACTCATAACACAGCCTTGCATTGATAACCCCTAACAACGAATCAATGATAAAACACAAAGCAGGTTGCCCTGTGCATCATGCGACAAAATTTTGGAGATAGACATGTCTAAAGGCCAAACCTTACAAGACCCGTTTTTGAATTCACTGCGTAAAGACCGCATTCCCGTATCCATCTTCTTGGTCAATGGCATCAAGCTGCAAGGACAAATTGAGTCATTTGACCAATATGTTGTGCTGCTCAAAAATACGGTTAGCCAAATGGTCTATAAACACGCCATTTCAACCGTCGTACCTGCGCGTAATCCGCGCAGCGCAGGGGCGATGCCCACAGGCGGCTTTGGACAAGCAGGCGGTATGGGCTATGAGCGCGGCGGCTTTGACCAAGGCCAAGGCTATGGCGGTGTGAGCCGTGGCGGCTTTGGTGGCCGTGGTGGTTTTGGCGCTGAGCGTGGCAGCTTTGGCGAGCGCGGATTTGATGGCGGTTATGACAGCGAGCCACGCGGCGGTTATGGTAGCATGAATCACAGTGAGCGCGGCGGCTTTGGCGGTGGCTATGACCGCAGCGGCTTTAGTGAGCGCGGATTTGATGGCGGTTATGACAACGAGCGCAATTTTGACAGCGGTTTGCCAAATCACGATAATGCCGACGACGACAGCGGCAGTGATGACAACCAAGAAAACTTTTAATGGCGACTATTTTTAATGGTCATCACAGCTGATTAATGGCTGTATTGTCTGTTAAACGCCCACAAGTCCGTCATGGTTACGGACTTTTTTGCTGTCTGGGCAGCAGTAAGCGGGCATCAACATGCAGCGCACCCATAAAACGGGATGAAAATTGCGCCCAATTGCGTTATGATGACAGCGATGATAGGGTAAGGCAAGTAAGCCAATCAATCGCCAAATTATTAAATCAGCAATGCTTGCATGGTTTGGGCGATTTTAACACCCTATGGTCGGTCAATTCGTTTGCTAATAGGTTTGAACCTGTCGTGACTTCTTTTGATACCACCGCGCCTTATACCGCCGCACCGCACCGCGATGCGGACTATTTGACCCACGCGATTGCTGCCATCCGCACCGAACAAAAGGCGCTGGATTTGTTGATTGAACAGTTGGATGAACGCTTTATCACCGCCTGCCAGCTACTTGAGCGTTGCCAAGGGCGTGTGGTGGTGACAGGTATGGGCAAATCGGGACTGATTGGGCGCAAAATTGCGGCGACGTTTGCCTCTACAGGTACGCCCGCGTTTTTTATGCACCCCGGTGAGGCAGGGCATGGCGATTTGGGCATGTTGGTGGCAGGCGATGTGCTGCTGGCAATTTCCAATTCGGGGCAATCTGACGAAATTCGCACGTTACTGCCTGTGGTCAAAAAACTCAATATTCCGCTCATCAGTATCAGTCGTGATCGCCGTGGCATTTTGCCGCAGTCAGCAGACGTTGCCCTGACATTGGGCGCGTCGGAGGAAGCCTGTCCGCTTGGGCTTGCGCCAACCTCTAGCACCACCGCAACGCTTGCACTGGGGGATGCGCTGGCTGTGGCGTTGGTGTATAGCAAGCATTTTACCTCCGAGGATTTTGCGCTGTCGCATCCTGCTGGCGCGTTGGGGCGCAAGCTTTTGACCCAAGTCAAAGACATCATGCACGCCGATAGCAAAAATCTACCAATCGTGCGTGATGATGCCACGCTCAATGATGCGGTGTTTAGCATGACAGGTGGGCGGCTTGGTATGACGGTGGTCACCAATGCCGCTGCACAGGTGGTTGGGGTATTTACCGATGGCGATTTGCGCCGTAGCCTTGAGCGTCAGTTGTCTTTGACCACGCCGATTGGTGAGATGATGACCGCATCGCCCAAAACCGTGGATGCCAACACACGCGCGTCGGACGCTTTGACCATGATGAATGAGTATAAAATCAACCAGCTGTTGGTACTACACGCTGATAACACGTTGGCAGGCATCGTGACCTTGCACGATTTGTTACAAGCAGGTGTCAGCTAAATTTTTAAAAAAAGAGATAACATGATGCAAAATTTAATGACCAAAGCCAGCCAAGTCAAACTGCTTGTCATGGATGTTGATGGCGTGCTGTCTAACGGGCAAATCATCTATGACCAAAACGGGCATGAGACCAAATGCTTTGACGTGCAAGACGGTTTTGGTATCGAGTGCCTACACGAGGCAGGGTTTCAAACCGCGATTATCACGGGGCGAAAATCGGCGATGGTTGATAAACGCGCCAAAGAGCTTAACATCACCTATTATTTGCAAGGGCGCAGCGACAAGCTGACCGCGCTCCAAGAGATTTTGGCAGAGACCGATATCACGTTGGCGGAGTGCGCGTATATCGGGGACGACTGGGTGGACATCAAAGCCTTGCAGGCGGTTGGTTTTGCGGTAGCGGTCGCCAATGCGCACAATGAAGTCATCAAACGCGCGGATATGGTGACCACGCGTGCAGGCGGTCAAGGCGCAGTGCGCGAATTGTGCGACGTACTGCTCAAAGCCACGGGGCATTATGAGGCTGCGTTGGCAAAATTTTTGTCCGATGAGGTCAGTGTGACCAGCACCGCGGTCAATGACACCCATGCGCCAGCTAACCACCCAAACACCTAACGAGTTTACAATCAGGGCAAACCGTGTCAAATAAGGTGTTGTTGGTGCTTGGTGTGATGCTGTTTATGGTGGCGGCGTATTTTTATCGTGAAAACCGCACGGCCTTGGTCAATCTTAACCTTGAGCCATCCGACATCGACTACCAAGCCACCGATGTGCAAGGCTTACAGACCGATGACAATGGCGCGATTAATTACCGCGTTGATGCCGAGCGCGTGCTGCATTACCAAAAAGCGCAGGTGGCGGTATTACACAACTTGCAGCTCAACTGGCGTAATCCACAAAGTGCGCAAACCGTGACCATTGATGCCAAACACGCACAGCTCAACGAAAACAATCAACAAATCCTGCTGGCGGATGATGTCACCATGCACAGCCGCACGCCCGATGCCAAGCCTGATATCACACTGACGGGGCAAGATTGGGTGGGTGATCTCAACCGTAAAACCTTGTACAGCCAGCAGCCAATTCACGTTGAGCAAGGCAACAACGCCTTTGACGCGGCGCAATTTAGCGCAGATACAACCACGGGCGATTATACCTTTACGCGCGTGCAAATGCAGTTTGCGCCGCCCAACCCGTCGGTCACGGCGGCTGAGTGATTGACGGGCCGGGTGGGTCAAATTTGGCTTGAAATCCGTGCGATTTGCCCCACTAAACGCAATTAAGCCCATATAATGACCCACAATTTTCGCGCTATTTTGGGATGCGTGGGTAAACATCGCCAAATCTAAAACCTTAACTTTAAAACCTTGATTTTAAACCATTGCCACAGGTTGCCTATGCGTCCCTTTTGCTTGACCAACGCCGTTTCTGTTTGTCTCCCACCTGCCAAGTTTGGTGTGTGGGGCGCGGTTATGTGTATCGCCATCAACGCGCACGCCTTGCCATCAGATGCCAATCAGCCGATTCGCTTGCTTGCGGACAAGGCAACCTACAGTGAGCGCACGGGCGTGACCAGCTACAGTGGCAATGTCAGCATCACCCAAGGCACGCTTAAGATGACGGCAGAGAATTTAACCGTCAATCTGACCCCAACGCGCGCGATTGACAGCGCGGTGGCGACAGGCAGCCCTGCCACGATTCAACAAATCGTCACACAAGAAAAAGGCCTTGCCAAAGGGCAAGCCAACCGCATTGACTACAACGTCAAAACAGGTATCGTGACCCTAACGGGCAATGCCAAGCTCACCCAAAACGGTGGCAGCTTTTCGGGCAACGTCATTCGCTATAGCCTCAAAGTGGGCGATATCGAAGCCACCGCAGGCAATAGCCAGCGTGTTGAGCTGGTGTTTCCACCGCAAGATAGCAACCGCGTCGGTTTGCGTCGTTAAGAGGTGGGTATGTTAGAGTCTGTCACTGCCACGCCGCGCCAACCCATGGACACAGCCCATGCCAGCCGCCATTTGGTCATGCAACACCTTGCCAAACGCTATGGCAAACGCTGGGTGGTCAAAGACGTGTCATTTTCGGTTGAGCAAGGGCAAGTCGTTGGATTGCTTGGGCCAAACGGTGCAGGCAAGACGACAAGCTTTTATATGGTCGTTGGGCTGGTGGCGATGGACAAGGGGCAGATTCATCTGGGTGGACAGGATATTTCGCACTTGACAATGCCCGAGCGCGCCCAAGTCGGTATCGGCTATTTGCCGCAAGAAGCGTCGATTTTTCGTAAGCTCACCATTGAGCAAAATATTTTGGCAATTTTGCAGACGCGGCGTGATTTGGACAAGCGCGGACAGCAGCAGGCACTTGAGCAGTTGATGGCTGATTTTAACCTCAGCCATGTGCGCCATTCGTTGGGCTTGAGTGTGTCGGGCGGTGAGCGCCGACGCTGTGAGATTGCGCGTTGTTTGGCCTCAAATCCCAAATTTATTTTGCTGGATGAGCCGTTTGCAGGTGTTGACCCGATTTCGGTTGGCGATATCAAAGACGTGGTTTTAACCCTCAAGCAGCGCGGCATTGGCGTGCTGATTACCGACCACAACGTGCGCGAGACGTTGGCGATTTGTGAAAAGGCGTATATCGTCAGTGAAGGCGCGATTATCGCCGATGGCACAGCCGATGAGATTTTAAATAATACCTTGGTGCGGCAGGTGTATTTGGGTGAAGATTTTGTGGTGTAGCGGCAGCGTGTGATGAGTGTGCCCGATTTACCGCCCAGTCATGCCACCCGTCAGTCACCGATGTCGGTTGCTGAGCGCGTCGGGCAGGCGGTATTGTTTGAGGCAATCGCGCTGTTGTTGTCATTCGGTTTGGTGCAGATTTTTGGCCATCAACCACCCACAGGCGGCAATGACTGGCAAGTTTGGGTGATGCTGCTGGGTATATCCTTGCTGGCGATGGTATGGACATTCGTCTATAACGTGTTGTTTGATAAGGTGTTTACCCAAGACAAGCTAAGCCGCCCGTTTTGGCTGCGCGCGCTACATATCATCGGGTTTGAGGGCGGTTTGTTGTGTTTTACCTTGCCGCTGGTGATGTGGGTGTTAGGCATTGGCGTTTGGCAGGCATTGATGCTGGATATAGCCATGTCACTGACGGTGTTGGTGTATGGGTTTGGGTTTTATTGGCTGTATGACGTAATACGCGCACGCGTGCTAGCAGCCAAGCGATGATTGATAGTATTTTTAATAAATATAAATAATTAATATTAATATAAACTTGAATCTGGCAGCCACTTGCCCCATTGATGGGCGTAAGCAACCATCCCATTAACTATTTAACCATTTAAATATAAATTAAACATCACTGGGTTAAAGACACAAACCGCGGTGCTAGCCCTGTTGGCTGTGCCACCCAAGTCAGTGCGCCTGTGTGATGGTGTGAAGTGATAATGCAAACGTTTAACCCATAAAGGAATCAGCCAAACATGGCAAAAGCCAAATCCAGCTATATCTGCCAACAATGCGGCGCGGTATTCGGCAAATGGTCGGGGCAATGTGCCGATTGTGGCGCGTGGAATAGCCTTGTGGAAGCGCCTGCCGTTGCCGCCATGCCGCATCACAAGGCCACGTCCAGCAAAAAAACCAGCAACTACGCAGGCGAGCAGTCCGCTGTGATGCCGCTCAATGCGGTGCCGCTAACACTTGATACACGCTTACCGACAGGTGTCAGTGAGTTTGATCGCGTGCTGGGCGGTGGACTGGTGGCAGGTTCGGTGGTGCTGATTGGCGGTGACCCCGGTATTGGTAAATCGACGATTTTGCTGCAAACCGCCATTCACATGGCGCAAGATGACAGCCTAGCAGGCAGTGCGCTGTATGTCACGGGTGAAGAATCCTTGTCACAGGTTGCCATGCGTGCGCAGCGGCTTGGCTTGCCCAATGATCGCTTGCAGGTGCTGGCAGAGACCAACGTTGAGGCGATTTGCCAAGTATTGAGCCAGCTTCAGCCTGCGGTCGCGGTGATTGACTCAATTCAAACATTATTCACCGAAGCCATTCAGTCCGCCCCAGGTGGTGTCAGCCAAATCCGTGAATCGGCAGCGATTTTGACACGCTATGCCAAGCAGACGGGCACTGCGTTGTTTTTGGTTGGACATGTGACCAAAGAGGGCGCGTTGGCAGGGCCGCGCGTGCTTGAGCATATGGTCGATACCGTGCTGTATTTTGAGGGGCAGTCGGACAGCCGTTTTCGTATGATTCGCGCGGTCAAAAACCGTTTTGGCGCGGTCAATGAGCTGGGTATTTTTGCCATGACAGATACGGGGCTCAAAGAGGTCGCCAACCCGTCGGCGATTTTTTTAAGCCGTTATGACCAACCTGTGGCAGGCTCGGTGGTGATGATTAGTCGTGAAGGCACACGTCCGCTGCTGGTTGAGGTGCAAGCTTTGGTTGATGATGCACAAGGCCAGCCACGCCGCATGGCGATTGGGCTTGATTTTCAGCGTCTTGCTATGCTGCTTGCGGTCATGCATCGGCATGGCGGTATTCACACCAGCGGCCAAGATGTGTACGTCAATGTGGTCGGTGGGGTCAAGGTGCTAGAGACGGGATCGGATTTGGCAGTCTTGCTGGCGTGCGCGTCTAGCATCAAAGAAAAGCCATTGCCTGATACGCTGGCGGTATTTGGTGAAGTGGGGCTGTCGGGAGAAATCCGCCCCGTACCCAACGGACAAGAGCGGCTAAAAGAGGCCATCAAACACGGGTTTACCCACGCCATCGTACCCAAAGCCAACATGCCCAAAACCCAGCTTGAGCAGTTCAAAGGCTTGACAATTATTGGCGTAGAGCGGCTTGAGCAAGCCATTCATAGCGCGTTTGAAGCGATTTAACGCGCTATCAGCGCGCGCGATTGCCACCTAAAAACTAAAAACGCACCATTTCAAAAATGTGCCATTACAAACCTGCAGGATCGGCAACGCGCTCAATCAAGACATCGCCCGAACCTGTGTTGCTGATACCGATTTGTTTTGCCGCCGCATAAGACAAATCCACCACACGGTTACCCGAAAATGGCTTGCGATCATTGACTTTGACCACCACGCTTTTGCCGTTGGATTTGTTGGTAACTTTGATATAGCAGTTCATCGGCAATGACGCATGGGCGGCGGTCAGGGCGTTTTGGTCAAACGCATCGCCGCTGCTGGTCTTGCCACCGTGAAACTGTCGCCCATAAGAAGACGCCACGCCAGATTGGGTAAAGCGGCTGACCGTATTAGACGCGATTGCCGTCAGACGTGACAATACGTCGCTATCACCACCATTAGACGCGGTGGGGGCAGATTTGGCTTGGCTCAACAATGGGCTGCTAAGTGCCAAAGACGTATTGGCAGGCTGACGCACAGACTTGACCAAGTCCGATGCGTTGTTATGCTGGCGCGACAATTCGGTGAGAACATAGTCCAGATTAAGCGTATCTGCTGCTTGCACCTGCATCATGCTACCTGCCAGTAGCACGCCACCTAGCCACTTGATGCTGCGCGTTGTTAGACCATCTGCATTCATACAAACCTCAAGATTGAGTTGGGATAGGCAGCCGTATCAATGCTTGGTAAAAAGCGTGCTTGCCTATCTTGTTTATCTGCTGCAATTCGCTGCAACAATCGTGCCAAATTTGACTATACCAGATTCAACCAATCAGACACTTTAATCAAAAATCAAGTTAGCCTCTTGGCGAATCGTTCATCCACTGCTTGGCTGTGGGTTTTATTGGGTGGGGCTGTTATATTTTCAACACCCGCCCAGTTTTTAAAGGTTTTTAAGCTAGACCGCTGTGTTTTGCCCCCAATTATTAAAAAGGACACAACAAAAAACCTACAACGGTAAATTATTATAACATCAAATTTTTAGCAAAATAGCTTCAATTGTCCAGATTTACAAAAAAATTCGCCGAAAAACTGTCATCAATCGACAAAGTTTTGCTATTTGGCGCAATTTGGCTAAAATCTTATTGCCAAACGTATAGGCGTTTGCTTAAAATTTGATTATACTATGTAGCAATTGGTATGTTTTTGTAAGCTTAACCTGTGGTCAATTTGGCTAGGTAAATCAGACAGTTAAGCAGTTAAATTGGGGTGCGATGTGGCAGAGCGTATGCAAAAAGTTGTCAATAAATCGGATTTAATCGCAAATCTAACCAGTCAGTGCGACGGTTTAGAAGAGCAGCTGGTCGAGGACGCGGCGCAAAAATTGTTTGATTTGATGGCGCAAACGTTGTGCCGCGACGGGCGCATTGAGGTGCGCGGATTTGGCAGTTTTTGCTTGCATTATCGCGATGCGCGTACCGCGCGTAACCCAAAAACAGGCAAAAAAGTTGCGGTCAAGGCCACCGCGATTCCGCATTTTAAACCCGGTAAGGCACTGCGCGAGCAAGTTAATAAAACCGCCAAGCCCTAAAGCGTTCGCCAATATAACCAACGCGATGGCTAAGCTTAATATAAGCCAATAGTCTTGGGCAAATTTGGTAAACACTTGTCACAAAAACACGCTGTCATGTTACGCCAATCTTGCGTTAAACTTGCTGGTGGTATTTAGTGAAATACCGCTAAGATAATAAAAGTTCGTTTAAATTTGTGTGGTGTAAGTTTTCCTAGGCCGTTTCAACAGATATAAGTTTTAACAACCGTGTAGCGAGCGGTAAACGTGAATGCACATGGCCTTGCCAATAACATATTAAGGATAAGCGTATGCGTGTTGTGATGTCGATTTTGTTGGGTTTAATCATCGCCTATGGGTTGTTTTTGGTGTTTGCCAATAGCCAGCCTGTCATGGTCAATTTGCTGTTTAGCACTGTGCCGCAGATGGCATTGGGCTTGATGCTGATTTTGACGCTGCTGCTGGGCTTGTTGGCAGGTATTTTGATGTCGCTGATGATGTTTCGCGTGTTCCAAATTCGCGCAGAAAATCAGCGGCTATTGCGCGATTTGGCCAGCGCGCAGCAAAAACTGGTGGAAACCCAAAGCAACTATGAACAACACCTAAACCAAAGCCGCAATGCAGGTATTCCGCTGTCGGTCAATAATCCAACGGTTTAACCCTCTATTAAAGGGGCTCGTTAAAGTGGCTTAAAAAAAGCTTGGGTATGATGGATAAAGCCATTTTTAAGCCATCCGTTATTTTAAGCTATCAGTTAATAAATTTATCAAGTTTAGTTATGTCTGCTGCTCATTTTTCAAATACTGTGCGTTCACCGATTATTGTGGCGTTGGATAACATGACCGATAGCCAAGCCTTGGCATTGGCAGAACAGCTTGACCCAACGCTCTGCCGCGTCAAGGTTGGTAAAGAGCTGTTTACCCGTTATGGGGCGGGTTTGATCCAAGCCTTACACGGGCGTGGGTTTGAGGTGTTCTTGGATTTAAAATTTCACGATATCCCCAACACCACCGCACAGGCAGTTTTGGCGGCGGCAGATTTGGGTGTGTGGATGGTCAATGTCCACGCCAGCGCAGGTTACACCGCCATGCAGACAGCAAAACAGCGGCTGCTAGACGCAGGCCACCAGACCAAACTGATTGCGGTGACGGTGCTAACCTCAATGACGCAGGCGGATTTGGCAGGCATTGGCGTGACAACAAGTGTCGATGCGCATGTGGAGCGTTTGGCGCGGCTGACACAAACGGCAGGGCTAGATGGGGTGGTGTGCTCGGCGCAAGAGGCCGAACGTTTGCGGCAGGCGTGTGGGCCGTCTTTTTTGTTGGTGACACCAGGCATTCGGCTGGCAGATGACGCGGCAAATGACCAAAGTCGGATTTGTACACCGCAGCAGGCATTGGCGTTAGGGGCAGACTATTTGGTCATCGGTCGCTCTATTACCCAAGCGCAAGACCCATTGGCAAAGCTTGCGCGTATTGTTGCCGATTTGCCTGCGCGTGTTTAGGGTTGGCGAAAGGCGATTAGGACGAGGTTCATGGCAGCGGTACGGTTTTTGGTGCTCAGTGATTTGCATATTGACAGCTATGCGCGGTGCGGCTTGCCAGTGGGTCAGATTCCTGAGGTGGATTGCGATGCCATCATCGTGGCAGGCGACACGGCAAACAATACCGTCGGTGTTGAATGGCTAATTGTAGAGGCTGAGCGCTTACAAAAGCCGTTGTTTGTTATCACAGGCAACCATGATTATTTTGGGGCAGATATCGCGGCGCAAGACGCAATCTTGCGTCAGCTGACCGCAGGCACGCAAGTGACGTTTTTGCAATGCGATGCGGTAGACATCGCAGGCGTGCGCTTATTGGGCACGACGTTGTGGACGGATTACACCTACAACGCGCAGCCTGATACGTTGGCGATGGCAGCGCATACCATGCGTGATTACCGTGAGATTATCGCTTATGGTCGTGCCTTTACACCTGCCGATAGTGTGGCGTTGCATTTGCAACAACGCGTTTGGCTCAAAGATGCCCTACAAAAGGCTGCCGCCGAGGGTGTACCCAGTGTGGCCATCACCCACCACAGCGTCAGCCCACGTTCGGTGTCTGAGCAATACAAGGATTTTGCCAGTAATGCAGGTTTTGTTACCGATTTAAGCGCGTGGATGACAGCGGATTTTGCGCCCAAACTTTGGGTGCACGGGCATACCCACGAAGCGTTTGACTATCAGCAAGGGCGTACGCGTGTGGTGGTCAATCCGCGCGGCTATCCCACAGAGGTCAGTAGCACAGGATTGCTGTTTGATTGGGCAAAGGTCGTTAGCGTCGAGGCCTGACAATCCTTTGAGGGCAAACATTGCGTTTTGGCATGCCAAGATTGCCGCTACAAGACGGCCAAGCCCGACCGCAAACCTCACACACAAACCCACCTAAGTACGCGCTTACAATAGCTGATGCGTTAAATTGTGCGTACGTGCAATATTTTACGCATTTTTGCGCCAAGTCTTGGCAAAATCCCCCCAATTTGCTATAACAGTGGTTTGTAGCCGATACTAAATTGGCTGCCTAATGTGTCAGCGCGTTTGAATTGCCACAGTTGATGGGATAAGGAGACCACATGCCCCAACGGATTTCGCCTGTGCCTACCCATTTGCCACCCAGCATGATTGATTCGGTGAAATTGTTGCCAACGGCTAAGCGGCTGATTTTGTTCACCCGTCATTCTTTGCGTGTCAGCTCCGACGGGCAGGGCTTTGCCAGCTATGCCTTGCCATTGACACCGCAAGGGCGTGTGTTGGCGCGCGCGTGGGGCAGTTGGCTGGCGACAAATTTGGATTATTGCCTTGATGTCGATAGTATCAGCAGCCCGATTCAACGCTGTGTTGATACGGCGCTGTTGATGCAAGAGGGTGCAGGCGTGGCGCGCGCGGTGGCTGAGCAGGCGCTGCTGGTCGAGCCAGGCAGCCTTGTCACCGAGCCTGAGGCGGTCAGTGGGGTGTTTCGTGAAATCGGCGCGTTGAATTTTATCAACCGTTTTTTGGCGCGCCAACTGGCAGGTACTAAGACACCACAGCAAGGCGCGTGGGATATTTTGCGTCTGTTTTATGACCATCAGCCTGAGCACGGGCATTTGTTGTTGGCGGTGAGTCATGATACGTTGTTGGCAGCATTGCTGGCGCTGATGCAAGGCGTTGGCAAGATTGATTGGAACGACTGGCCAAAAATGATGGAGGGCGTGTTTTTGTGGTTTGATGACGCGCCGTTTGAGCACGCGCAGGTGCATTTTATCTGGCGTGGGCAGGTGCATGCGCGCAGACTGGCAGATATCGGCCTTTAAGCGTGTAAATTTAGGCGTATAAATTTAAAAATTGGTGTCATCAGTATTTTAACCAAAAATTTTCATGTATTTTTAAAAATAACCACGGTGTAACGACAACCACCATGCCAAATTCAGTGCCCAATCACAACCACACGTCCGCGCCGAGCTTAAACCAGCCACCCAAAATCGTCTTTTTTGACATTGATGATACGTTATACATCAAAGCAGAGCGTCGCGTGCCCGATAGTGCGGTGGCGGCATTGCACGGGCTCAAAGCGCGCGGAATTTTGGTTGCGATTGCAACGGGGCGTGCGCGTCGGGTGTTGCCTATGCCCATCGAGCAGCTGGTGCAAGCGGTTGGGATTGATTTGTTGGTCACGGTCAATGGGCAGCGCAGCCACTATCGCGATGTGCCTTTGACCCAATACGCGCTTGCGCCCGAGCAGGTGCAGGCGGTCAGTGCGACGCTGGCGCAGGCAGGCATGTCATACGGCTATGTGATGGATGATGCGGTGGTGGCGTTGGCAGAGGATGAGGTGTTTCGCGATACCTTGGTAAAATTGGGTATCGGCTACAGTCGTCTTGCGCCGACGGATTTTGACCCACAAACGCCCGTGTATCAGATTTTGGCGTTTAGCACGGATAACCGCCAACCGCTTGATTTGCCCGAGGGCTTACGCACCGTGCGTTGGCATGATAGCGGCATTGATATTTTGGATGCGGCAGGCTCAAAGGCGCGTGGCATCGAGCACGCCCTCAACCATCTGGGCTTGACATGGGCGGATACGCTGGCATTTGGCGATGGCATGAATGACATCGAAATGCTACAGCACGCGGCATGTGGCGTGGCGATGGGCAACGCGCGTGCCGAGCTCAAGGCAGCGGCGGACTATGTGTGTCCGCCTGCGTGGGAGGACGGGATTTATCGCGGCTTGCAGGCGCTTGGCGTGCTCTAAGTTATGCTAAAATACGCCATTTGACCCCGCGTATTTGCCATGGGTCAGGCGATAGAATCATGGAGAAATCACGCCATGCCGCGTTTTGTTAGCTTTAATATCAACGGTTTACGCGCGCGTCCGCACCAGTTGCAGGCGATTCGCGACATCATCGACCCCGATGTGATTGGCTTGCAGGAAACCAAAGTCCATGACAAGGCATTTCCGCTGGCGATGGTGCAGGATTTGGGCTATCACGTTGAGTATTTTGGGCAAAAATCGCATTATGGTGTCGCGCTGCTGTCTAAAACCGCGCCGATGTTGGTGCAAAAAGGCTTTGTGCACGACACGCCCGACAGCCAGCGCCGTTTTATTCATGCGCGTTATGACTTTGGCGGTAAGTCCATCGATGTGCTAAACGGCTATTTTCCGCAAGGTGAAAACCGCGACCATCCGACCAAATTTCCGATGAAGCGCGAGTTTTACCAAAATTTAACCAATTATATCAATGAACTGCGCAAAGACGGTAGCAGCCTAATTGTCATGGGCGATATGAACATCGCGCCCAATGATATCGACATCGGCATTGGCGAAAAAAATGCCCAACGTTGGCTAAAAAATGGCGTGTGCTCATTTTTGCCTGAGGAGCGCGACTGGTACGCCCATTTGATGGCGACCGATTTGCAGGACACCTACCGCGCCTTGCACCCCGAGGGCGACGCGCTAAGCTGGTTTGATTATCGCTCCAAAGGCTTTGATGACACGCCCAAGCGCGGCTTGCGCATTGACCATATTTTGATGTCACCCGATTTGCGCGACAAACTCAATGGCGCAGGCGTAAGCTACGCCTTACGCGGTATGGAAAAACCGTCCGACCATGCGCCAATTTGGGCGGATTTTAGCGATTGATGGTTTAAATTTAACAGCCTAAAAAAAAGGAACAGCTATGGCGGTTGGCAACATTGAATTGGTGAAATTATTGCCGATTGATGGCATAAAAATCGGTATCACCGAAGCGCAGGTGCGTTACCCAAATCGCAAGGATTTAACGGTTTTTGCATTGTGCCAAGGTGCGACCACCGCTGTCGTTACCACGCAAAACCAATTTTGTGCCGCGCCCGTTCAGCTATTGCGCCAACACATCCAGCAAAAAAGCCCGCGCTATTTATTGGTCAATACGGGCAATGCCAACGCCGCCACGGGTACAGACGGGTTGGCGCGCGCCCGTGCCACGTGTGAGGCGTTGGCAAATCTAACCGATACCGCCACCGCACAGATATTGCCGTATTCTACAGGCGTGATTGGTGAGACCTTGCCCAATGAGCGCATAGTCGCCGCACTGCCAGCCGCGTTGGCAAACTTGGACGAAGACAACTGGCTGGCGGCGGCGCATAGCATCATGACCACCGACACCGTGCCCAAAGGGCATAGCGCGCAAGTGAGCGTTGATGGCATGACCTATACAGTGACGGGAATCAGCAAAGGCGCGGGCATGATTCGGCCAAACATGGCGACCATGTTGGGCTTTGTTGCCACCGACGCACCGATTGCACCCGATGTGCTACAAACTATGCTGCGTGACAGTGTGGCGACTTCGTTTAACCGCATTACCGTTGATGGCGATACCTCAACCAACGACTGCTGCACGCTGATAGCCACAGGCAAAGCAGGTGGCGCGACGATTGATAGCACCGCGCACCCACACTATAAGGCGGTGTATCAGGCGATTGCCAGTGTTATGCTACGCATTGCTCAGCTGATTGTGCGGGATGGTGAGGGCGCAAGCAAGTTTATCACCGTGCAGGTGACAGGCGGCAAAACCAGCGATGACTGTGCCAAAGTCGCGTACGCCGTCGCACACTCGCCCTTGGTCAAGACAGCATTTTTTGCCAGTGACCCAAACTGGGGGCGGATTTTGGCGGCGGTTGGCTATGCTGGGGTGGATTTAGACCAGTCTGACATCAATGTATCGCTGGATGATGTGCCAATTTGCGCCCGTGGTGGCTTGGCAGAGGGGTACACCGAGGATAAAGGGGCAGCGGTGATGCGCCGCCCTGAAATTACCATCCATATTGACTTGGGGCAAGGGACGGCTGCTGATACGGTGTATACCTGCGATTTGTCGTATGAGTATGTCAAAATCAACGCCGATTATCGCAGCTGAGCAAAAAAGTTGGTAAATAAAAAGGCGCATGATTCGCGCCTTTTGTTTGTTTTAAAACGCTTAACCAGCTGGCAGGTTCAAAGTCTAAACGTGATAAAAATCAATAACCTTTGGTTTTTAGCCAATGTTGCATCTGCTGAATTTCAGGGGCTTGGGCGTCTTTGATTTGGCGGGCAAGCTGGCGGATATCGCGGTTAGTGCCGTATTGTAACTCCACGTTTGCCATATCAATCGCGCCTTGATGGTGCGGAATCATGCCTTGGGCAAATGCCACATCGGGGTCAGCCGCCATAATACCGCGCATCATGGCATCATGGTTGGTTTGGTTGTTGGCTTGATACGCTTGCGCGATGGCAGCGGCGTTGGCGGCAGTGGGTTGGTTGGCTTGGTTGGCGGTCAGCCACTGCTGCATGTAGGCGATTTCTTTGGTTTGGGCATCAATGATACGTTGCGCCAGTGCGCGCATTTGTGCGTCTTTGCCATATTGTTGTTCAATTTTTGCCATATCAATCGCGCCTTGATGGTGCGGAATCATGCCTTGCACAAAACCTAAATCGGCATTTTTGGCCTCTGTGCCTTGGGTCATCGCATGGTGCATGGCGTGCATACTATCCATGTAGGCTTTGACGTGCGCAGGCTGGTCAGGGTTGTGAGGGTGGTGGGACGGTTGGTGGTGGGTGTTGCCATGCGCTGGCGTGGTCACGTTTTGCTGGGTGGCGTGCTGGGGGGTGGCGGTGTTTTGACTACAACCGACAGCGGCAATGCTGGCTAATACAACGCTGGCTAAAAAGATTTTTTGCATAGCGCAATATCCTGTTTAACTAAAAATTTTGTATAAACTGACTGAATGCAACTAAGTATAACATCGTTGGCGCAACATTTCATACAAACACAACGCCCCAGCCACGCCCACATTGAGGCTTTCTTGTCCATTTGGCTGCGGCAAGGACAAAGGCTGCGCCCGTGCAAGCAATTCGGTACTTACGCCTTGTCCCTCATGCCCAAGCACCAACGCCAACGGCTGGCGCAAATCGGTGTGATAAATCACCGTGTCACTGTGCGAACTGGTGGCAAACAACGGTACATTGACCTGTGTCAATATATCAGCAAGGCTGACTTGTTCATAAATCGTTAGGCTAAACACCGCGCCCATGCTAGCGCGCAAGGTCTTTGGTGACCACACCGACGCTGTGCCTGCGGTACAAATCACCGTCGTAACCCCAACAGCCGACGCGGTACGCAGCAGTGTGCCCAAATTGCCGTTATTCTGTACACCGTCGATGATTAAACAGTCGCTTTTGATGGGCGTTGCAAATGCCACGCTTGGTGCGTCGATGATGGCCATGATGGGCAGACTCTCGCCAAGACTGCGGATATTTTTGTATAAACCATCGCTCACGGTTATGGTTTTGACATCGGCTAGGCGGTTTAACAAGCCGTTGATTTCAGCGTTTTGTAAGCCGTTTTCGCTGACAATCACGGTATCGGGTGTTAGGCTAGCATGTAAGTATGCGTCCAATAAATGCGTACCCTCAAGCACGGTTTTGCCAAGTTTTTTGCGCTGGCGAGACTGGGTGAGTAGGGCATGGGCGGTTTTGATGGTGGGGTTGTCTTTGGAGGTGATAATCATTGGTTATCCATTTGATAAGCCAAAAGGCGACTGTTTCGATCAAAGTCGCCAATTTTTACGCTTGGCACGTGCAATTATCGAAAATTATGGCATCGCTGCATGCAGCTGCTGGATATATGCCACTTCATTTTTTGCACCCAGCACCACAGGCACGCGCTGATGAATATGGGTCGGGGTGATGTCCAAAATACGCTGCATGGCGTCGGTTGCCTCGCCGCCTGCTTGCTCAATAAGCAGTGCCATCGGGTTGGCTTCATACATCAAGCGCAATTTGCCTGCTTTGTTTGGGTCTTTGGTATCAAACGGATAGCTAAACACGCCGCCACGGCACAAAATCCGATGCACATCGCCGACCATCGCCGCCACCCAGCGCATATTATAATCCTTGCCGCGTGCACCTGTTTTGCCTGCCACCAATTCATCAACATAACGCTGCATAGCTGGCAACCAGTGGCGGTAATTTGACGCATTGACCGCGTATTCTTTGGTGTCCGCGTCGATGCGGATGTCCTGCTTAATCAAGACAAATTCATCATGACGGGTATCAAGGCTAAACATCGCCACGCCATCGCCGAGTGTCACGGCCATGACGGTTGATGTGCCATACAGCACATAGCCTGCCGCAAGCTGTGCTGTGCCTGCTTGCAAAAAATCGCTATCTGTTGCTGCGTGGCCTTGGTTGTGGTACGGCAAAATCGAAAAAATCGTGCCCACAGGCATGTTAATGTCGATATTGCTTGAACCGTCGAGTGGGTCAAATAGCACCAAGAGCGTACCGTCTGCATTGGCAGCGACGGCGTTATCCATTTCTTCTGACGCGACACCTGCGCACGCGGTGTTGTGCGTCAAAGCATCCATGAGTAAGTCATTGGCAATCACGTCAAGTTTTTTTTGCGCTTCGCCTTGCACGTTTTGGTTACCTGCCTCGCCTTGGATATCGGCAAGCGCGCCTTGGCGCAGCAGGTGGTTAATTTCGCTACCGACTTGGCTAATGGTGGTGATGGCGCTGGCGACGGCTTTATTTTGGCAGTGATGGGCGAGATAATCGGCTAGGGTGGTGACGTTGATTTGCATGGGATTTTCCTTTTCAATTAATTTTAATGGGCAGAAATTTTTAGCAAATTGTAGCATGTTTTGGGATGGGTTTTTAATGTTATCACCGCAGATTTGGAGTAAAATAGCTCAAATTTATGGGGCGTATTTTATGAATTTTGAGAAAAAATTTAGCTTTATTGATTTGTTTGCAGGCATTGGTGGGTTTCATTTGGCATTGGCAAGTTTGGGTGGTGAGTGTGTGTTTGCTTCTGAAAAAGACAGCTTTGCTCGGCAAACTTATCAACATAATTTTGATACTTCCAAATTTGTGTTCAATGATGATATTCGTAAACTCTCCCTTCATCAAGTTCCCGACCATGACATTTTATGTGCAGGTTTTCCGTGTCAGCCGTTTTCTCAAGCTGGTCTAAAAAAGGGCTTTAGTGATGGATCGGATTCAGAACGGGGTAATTTATTTTTCTGTATTTTGGATATTTTAGAAGCCAAACAGCCCAATGCTTTTATTTTGGAAAATGTCCGACATTTGGTTAATCATGATGATGGACGCACGTTTGAGATTATTTTAACTTTGCTCAAGAAGGCAGGTTATACAGTATATTATCAAGTGCTAAAAGCCTCTGATTACAATATTCCACAGCATCGCCCACGGGTATTTATTGTCGGGTTTAAAAATGCTGACAATCTACCGCCTTTTGTATTTCCACCAAAATTGCCTTTGACTTATACCATGTCGGATGTATTCGGCGAACCATGCGAAAAGGATGTAGGTTTCACCTTGCGTGTTGGTGGTAAAGGCTCAGGCATTGATGACAGGCGAAATTGGGAATTTTATCGGGTAGGTGGTGAGGTTAAACGCATAGGTATCACGGAATCAAAAAAAATGATGGCAATTCCCGATAGTTATGAGTTTCCCGTGTCAAAAACCCAAGCGATGAAACAGCTGGGCAACAGCGTATGCGTTGAAGTGGTGCGACAAGTAGCACAGTCGGTTTTTGCTTATTTACAGCAGCACTATAGCCATTTTTATCCCAAGATTGTGCAGGCGCAAAGTCATATGATAAAACGTAATAAAGGCGAATTGAGTGAAATTTATGCGTTATGTAAAGTAATTTTTGAGCAAATTATTTCTTATGGCGATAGCAATGCCCATGCCACCGCTGATAGCATTCAAGTGCTAAAAATCCATACCAATCAATCGCTGATTGATTTACAACACACCCAATTTGGGGTCATAAAAAACGGTAAACAAACAAACTATCAATTAGCCGATTTTTTGACGCAAGCAGAATTAAACCAGATTTTAGCCGATATTAAAGCGGGTAAAAGTACATTTAGTAGCGCCATATTAGAGCAAAAGATGATAATTTTGGGTGAAACCAAAACCAAAGGCACGTCTTTAGAAAAAGGCGATATTTCGTTGTCATTTTTGGACAATGGGCAACTGTTTGGTGAGCAACAGACCAGTATCAAATCATTTTTAGGCGGTTCGCCCACGTTGCTCAATGCCTCACAAGCAACCAATTTTATTTATGAAATTCAAGAAATTACTACCAGTGATATGGATGTGATTAACGCCATTGATAGCCGAGCCAAGGTTAAAGATAGATTACAAAAAATTTATGAATTGGGTGGTTGCTTGAGCTTTTTGGGTTGTGAAAACCCGACTTATGAAAGTACCTTACGAAAAGTCGATAGCCAAATGCCCGAAATCTTAGCACAAGCTTTATTGGCATTTTTTACCAAACGCATGGACAATAAATTGAGCAGTTTTCCCACTAGCCAAATTTCTGACCCTGCCAAAGCCGAGCAAATCACTTGTCGTCTAAAAGACTTTGTCAAAGCCACAATTTTAGGGATTTTCCCGACTCACGCATGGAACGGTGATTTAACTGCCAATTCAGTGCTACTGGTAAAAGAAAGTGGCGAGTTGATTTTTTACCATACCAATCACGACGCTATACTAAAAGCGTTTTTTTATCAGCACACGTTCTTTGACACACCTTCTTCCACAAGGCATCGGTTTGGCAACGTATATTTTGAAAATGGCAAATTTTACTTTAAACTTAATTTACAGCTAAGGTTGGCACAATAAAAAGGCGCAACGATGAACATTTTAACCACCCAAACCCTATCCAACAAAGACTTACAAACCAAACTTGACACCGCCATGGCAAAACCTGAAAAGCTTGGCGACGGCATTCGGCATTTTATCGGTGTTGAGGGCTTAAGCCGCACCCAACTCATGCAGATTTTGGACAAAGCCAATGGCTATTTGTTGGGCGATGGCAAAATCAAAAACAGCGACGAGCTAGACGGCTGCACGGTGATGAACCTGTTTTTTGAAAACTCTACGCGCACGCGTACGACGTTTGAAGTCGCGGCAAAACGCCTTGGCGCGAATGTGACAAGCATTGATATCGCCAAATCCAGCACGCAAAAAGGCGAAAGCTTGCGCGATACGTTGTGGAATTTGCAAGCCATGACGGCAGATATTTTTGTTGTGCGGCACAGCGCATCGGGCGCGGCGCATTTTATGGCGACCGAGGTGACACCGAATATTGCCATCATCAACGGCGGTGATGGCTGGCACGCCCACCCAACGCAAGCGTTGCTGGATATGCTGACCATTCACCGCGAGGCGGCGCGCCCGTTTGAGCAGTTGCGCGTTGCTATCATCGGTGACATCAAGCACAGCCGTGTGGCGCGCTCAGATATTGCCGCGCTCAAAACTTTGGGCACGACAGACATTCGCGTGGTTGCCCCCAAAACCTTGCTGCCCAAGGGCATTGAACGCTACGGTGTGCAGGTGTTTAATGACTTGGATAAAGCGATGGTTGATTGCGATGTGGTGATTGGTTTGCGCATTCAAAACGAGCGCATCGGCTCACCGTTGCTACCTTCAACCAACGAGTATTTTAAAGCGTATGGCATCACCCCAGAGCGCCTTAAACGCGCGCGCCCTGACGCGATTGTCATGCATCCAGGTCCAATGAATCGTGGCGTTGAAATCGCCTCAAGCGTGGCCGATGGGGCGCAATCCGTGATTTTAAAACAGGTCAATAACGGCATTGCCATCCGCATGGCGGTGCTAGCACTGGCCATGCAAGGACAACGCCAAGCGCGTCAGCAATCTATGGCATAACCAACGATTTTTAACGCTTGTTGTTTGCGCATCGCATAAGGACAGGCCAATCAGCGCGCCAGCAATTTCAACCACTTGGGTCAGTCAAGAGATTTGTCGCTGCGCTCAGGATTGACAAAATGCGATGGTTGGCAGTGGCGTGATGAATTCGCCCGTGTAGATTAAAGCCTATCGATGGACAAATGGACGCGCGCGTTTTTACTTAACGTCAGCGGCGTAACGTATGACCGATGGATGACAACTAAACCAAGAGAACCGCATGAAAAATTTACTTCCCCCCAACTGGCAATTTGATAACGCCCAACTACCCACCGACGCTGATGGCAAATGGTTATTGCCGCCACTGGTGGACTTGTGCGCGCGGCTGCGTGAACCGGGACACCAACAACACGGTACGCTCAAATCTGAAGGTCTTGCCGCCCGTCAAAACGGCTTTTTGCACGTGGTTATGCCGCCTGACACCCAACCTGTGCTAGAAAATGGCTCACTGCTGGCAGGCTTGCGTGAGCGCGCGTACCACGACGCAGGCATTCATCTGCATGTGTTGGGTGCATTGACAGCAGGGCTGGCAGGCGAGTTTCCTGCCAATATGCTTGGGCTTAAACAAGGCGGCGCGATTGGCGTGACCAATGCGCGGCGCAGCTTTGCCAATGATGATGTGCTGCTACGCGCGCTTGAGTATGCGGCCACGTTTGACATCAAGGTGTTTTTCTATCCCGATGAGCCAATCCTGTCCAAAAATGGCGTGGCGCATGATGGCTACATTGCCTCATATCACGGTTTGGCAGGCATTCCGTGGATTGCCGAGACGGTCGCGCTTGCCAAACAGTTGTTGATTGTTGAAGAAACGGGCGTGTCGGCGCACTTTAGCCAGCTGACGTGTAAATCCTCAATGGATTTAATCCGCTGGGCAAAACAGCGCGGCTTACCGATTACCTGTGATGTTGCCATGCACCAGCTACACTTGACCGATGATGCGCTGATTGGCTTTAACGCGCTGGCGTACGTCCTACCGCCACTACGCAGCAACACTGACCAAAAAGCGTTGCTTGAAGGCCTACAAGATGGCACGATTGACGCAATTTGTAGCCACCATGAGCCTTTGGCAAAAACCGCCAAACAAGCGCCGTTTGCCGAATGCCAAGCAGGCATTAGCAACTTAGACACCTTTATGGCGTTGGGTTGTCAGTTGGTGCGCGATGGTACATTGACCGCCGAGCAACTGGTGGAGAAAATCGCCATCAACCCTGCGCGTATTGCAGGTATTGACACCCAATGGCGCGATATCGGCGGCGCGGTGTTGGTCAATCCAGACCATACGTGGCAAGTGACTGCCGATGCCATGCACTCGGCAGGCAAAAACACCCCGTTTATCGGCAGCACCTTGACGGGGCGTGTTGAGCAAGTTTACTTTGATTAACTAGTTAATGTGATTTTAAAATAAAAAAATCGCTAATTAACGCGCATGTTTCCAGTCGTTGCCATGGCGGTTGGCGTTGGTGTTAGTGGAGTGGCGGGCGTGATCGCGATTGTGCCCGTTGCCGTAGTGGTTGGCATGGTAGCTGCGGTCTTGGTGTGGCTTTTGGGCGTTGTTGTAGCGCGTTGGCGATTGGTGCTTAACCTTGCGATATTTGACCGTCTTGGTGTTGGCTTGTGGTTTAACATAAGCATAAGCATGGCGCACGGTGTGTTGGCGAACAGGTGTTTTCGCGCCCCACTGTGTGGTTTTTGCAAAGCTTGGGGTTGCCAATAGCAAACTACTCATAACGGCAATACCTGTAGCGATGAGACGAGTTTTGTGTGTTGAAATTGACATACAATGCCCTTACTGGTGTGGTTACGACCTAGGAGAACAGCTTGATGGGGGAGTTTGAGGTTGCTCTTCTGCCCTCACGTGATTTTAACTACCCACAGTCTTCGCCGACTGCAAGGGCATTGTGCGCCGATTTTTGTCCATCTGCAAACCGATTTGTTAGTGGCAAGTGGCAAAAATGTCAAAAATTCTCTCGATGAGATTACACGATGACTGATTTACATTCTAAGCCTTATTCGACCAATCCTCACGCGGTATCAGCAGCCGATAGCCGACAATACAGCACCCCGCGGCAAGCTGCGCCGAATACTCCCACGCGCCCCAACCGCGCCATTGGTATGGTGGCGATGTATGAACTGCTCAAAGGCATGGGCGCGGTGGTGGCGGCGTCAATAGTGGCGATGTGGCATACCCGCATCGAGCGCGTGGCGGATACCTCAATTGCAAGCGCGCGCCGCGCGTGGGGGCAATGGTTTGCACCGCAGCTTGATACACTGGCAGGCTGGGTGCATGGCATTGATGGGCATTGGCGTGGTTTGGTTGCCTTGATTCTTGGTTATGCGGCGTTGCGGTTTTTAGAAGCGTACGGCTTGTATCGTGACCGCGCGTGGGCATACTGGCTCAGCTTGCTAGGTTATGGGATTTTTTTACCCGTTGAATTTTATGATGTGGTTGCAAGACCGTTTAATTGGCTACATCTGTTGGTGTTGCTGCTCAATGCGCTGGTGTTTTGGTTGGTGTTTCGCAGTATGCGCCAAAAGGGTTTGATTTAACGGTCACACTTTGGCGATAAAAACGGCATAAAAAAAGGGCACTCACGCCCTTTTTTTTATCCTGTTGGGAAAAATCAGCCTTGTTTGTGCGGATTGTCGCGTTCATCGATGATTTGTACCGATTTTGACGGATGGTGGTCATCGCGGTGTGGGTGGCTATCATCGCGCGTGTGCTCATGGATAAAGTGCTTGAGCTTTTTAAGATGACGCTGGATAAAGTTGCCGCGCTTGATTGGGTGGGCACTGCGCATCAAGCCGTCGTCATTGATTTGCACGGCAGGTTTTAGCGCATCGGTCGCGCCATCTAGACGGCTGGGGATAAAGCCATCCACGCCTTGTTGGTCAATGATGGGATGACCTAATTGCGCTTGGTGGTTGGGCGATTCGTGGAAGTTTTGCGCATTCATGTACGCGTCATAGCTGGTGTCAATGCCGTCAATATGCTGCGCTAGGCGGCTTTTTGGGGCATGGGTGCTTTGGTGGTCGTCGCCCATATAGTCAATTAGAGCGTCGTATTCTTCACCCGTTGGCTGGCTGGTTGATGGATGGGCGTGCGTTGGTTCGTTGGGTTTTTGGTGTTTGGGGTTCATGGTTGTGTCCAGATTTTTTTCATCCGTGCCAATATTATGATTAGCACCCATGCCATGATGATGGACAGCCGCGTTTTGTTCTGCGGTGTCTTCTGCCACGCGGTCTTTGTCGGTGTCTTTGATGCGCTGGTCTTTATTAATCACATCGCTGATTTGGCCGCCCGATAGCCCGCTTTTTTCACGCCCATGTACCAATGAGTTGTCATTGATTTTGTGTTTGCCTTCGGGTTTATCGACATCATCGGGGCTGGGTTTTTGCCGTGGCTGCATCGTATCAAAGATATCTGCCAGCGATATCGAAAAATTGCGCTGCAACATGCGCTCATTTTTGGCCATCAGCGCGACCCATTCACGCGATTGCGGCACATATTTTTGCATTTTTTGTAAGTCGCTGCGGTGTGGCAAGGGGTAGGGCAGATTTTGGTAAAAGTCCCACAGCGTGTAATCTTGTAGCGAGCGTTTGAGGATATACTCATCTTTTTCGCTGTTGGTAATCAGATTGTTGTCTTGTAAAAATGTGATATAAGTGTACCAGTTGGGCATTTCGCGCCGCCCAAGTACGTCACGCAAGCCTGCTTCATTGACGGCGTTGCCTTTTTTGTGCTCACGATACAATACATTGAGCATATCCATCAAGCTAAACAACGCGTGGCGTGGGTGCAGCTCATCGGTTTCAAAAATCGTCAAGCTATAGCTAATCTCAACACCCAGCAAAATCACGTTCCAAGAAATATACACCCACAGCAGGAACAACGGCAACGCCGCAAATGCGCCATACACCGCTTCATAGCTGGTAAAATTGCTCACCGCCAAGCCAAAAAACTGCTTGAGCAGCTCAAAGATAATGCCCGTGATAATGCCTGCCACCAGCGCGTGTTTAAACCGCACCTGACAACGCGGAATAAACCAATAAATACCCACAAAACCCAGCGTCATCACCAACACCGACGCGATATGCACCCACACCGCCCAGTCGATGGCATAGCCGCCAAAGCTTTGGTTTAAAAAGCTCAAACTTTGCACCGTGCTTGAGACAATAAAGGCAGTGCCCAACACAAACGGTGCAATCGTCACAATCGCCCAATAACGTAGCAGATTAAACAACGTGGTTTCTTTTTTCTCCACGCGCCAAATCTCATTGAACGCACGCTCAATGGTGAACAGCATCGACAATGTGGTAAACAGCAGCGCCACCGCACCAATCACCGACAAATTTGACGCGTTACTGGTGAATTGTTGGATATAATCCGCGACTTGTGAACCTGCCGAAGGCAACAAATTGCGCGAAATGGCTTCTTGGATTTGCTGTTTGGCGCTTGCCAGTTGTGGAATTAATGACAGCGTCACCAAAACCAGCGTCAAAATTGGCACCAGCGATAGCAGCGTGGTATAGGTCAATGAAGCCGCTTTTTGCGTGCAATTATCATTTAAAAAGTTTTTAATCAAAAATACCACAAACTGCACCCATTTGTGCTGCATGAAGCGGCTATTTTTTATTTTATTGATAAAATTTTCCATAATTGTCAGTCACAGTTGTCGGGCTTTTTGCTTAGGTCATGAACGGCCGGCCAACGGGCAAAAAAAGTCCGCCCAAGCGCGGCGGATAGCGGCGCGTCTATGGTATCATAACTGTATCGGCATTACACCGCTTTATAAGAGCAATGTGGCTAAAATAACTGTAACGTTTTTTTGCGTTAGTGACTTGCTGTTCTGTTACGGGCTAAAAAATCTGCTAAACAAAGCGTGTGCCAACGGCGACACACCGACACCACGCGCAGACAGACGCAGTACGGTGCTGACCTTAAATATGGCATCATTTAGCAAAAAATGCCATCCATTGACACCGCGGACTTAGACCATTTAGCCGCAATTTTTATGAGCGATACGGTAAAATCAAAACAATTTCTCAAAACAACTTTCAGGATACCTACCATGCAAACCGATGTTGCCAACCCACCTGCACCCACCGACCAGCCATATATTTTGGTGCTCTACCACAGTGCCAACGGCTCGACCAAACAACTGGCGTACTACATCGCGCAAGGTGTTGAGGATGCCAACGTGGGCATTCGCGCACGGATTCGTACGGTTGCACCCATCAGCGCCACCTGTGAAGCCGTCGCGCCTGTCATCCCCGATGATGGCGACCTGTACGCCAGTCAAGATGACCTGCGGGACTGTGTCGGGCTGGCATTGGGCAGCCCAACGCATTTTGGCAACATGGCAGCACCGATGAAATACTTTTGGGACAACAGCGTCACGCTGTGGTTGGCAGGTGATTTGCAAAACAAGCCTGCCTGCGTCTTTACCACCAGCGGTTCGATGCATGGCGGGCAAGAAACCACCTTGATAAGCATGATGACACCGCTATGGCACCACGGCATGCTGGTGCTTGGGCTACCGTATAGCGAACCTGCCCTTAACCGCACCCAACAAGGCGGCACACCGTATGGCGCAACCCACGTCAGCGGCGCACAGCACCAAAATCCGCTGACAGCTGATGAAATTACCCTTGCCATTGCCCAAGGCAAACGCTTGGCGGTCACTGCCCGTGCGCTGCTCAACACACCGATTGGTCACGCAACATGGCAAAAATAGCGCAATCAGCCCAACAGCTAGCATTGGCAGCAAGCCGACTACGCGCGCGGCTGCGCGGTGGGTGGTGGTTGTGGTTGGGCTGGCGTTGGCTGGGCGTGCCGATATTGACGGCGTCTTTGCTCCCCACCAAGCCCTCGCTGCTCGGTGGCGTGATTTGGCAAGGGCTATGGCTGCTACCAGCCTTGTTAGTAAGCCCGTGGGTGCTGACGGGCAGACAGCCGTATGCCTTGACGATGATAGCTTTGCTACTGTTGGTGTATTGGGGTGGTAGCGGTATGGTTGTGCTGCAATACGGTTTTGCGCAAGCGTGGACGCTGTTGGCGGTGTGGCTGGTGGATTTTGTGTTGCTTGGCTGTCTTAATTACTGGCTGTTTATGCTGCTCAAAAAATTGCCAAAAATGAACGCTTAAGTTGATTGGGTTGATTTGTTAAGAAACAGGCTAAATACGATAGGGTATTTAGCCTGTTTGTCATAAAACATGCTGCATGATTGCTTAATTTACCTTAACCAATTCCATCTGCATACGCCGCCCGTCATTGGTTTGTACCACCTTGATGGGCAAATAATCCAGTGACGGTGCTAGCCAAAAGCTGGTTTGGCGGTCTTTGTCATCGTGCACGCGGTCAATACGCACCACATCAAACGTGCCTGCTGGTACGCGAATGCGCGTTGGCGCAGACTTGGTAAACGGTACAGCCTCAATTTTATTGCGCCCGACCATGGCGTAATTGCCACGAAAACGGTTGTTTTTCAAATCCTCGCGAATTTGCACCTCAAGGCTTAAATCATCGTAGGCCGCCTGTGTCAAAGGCAGGATTTGGGTTTTACCCTTGTGGGTGCTGGTCACCTGTTTGCCCGTGGGGTTAAAGCGCAGCTCGGTGGTATTGCCCACGCCCAACACCCGATACTGGGTGCTACTGACCACAGGTTGCACCACACCGCCTGTAGTGCCAAAGGTCGCGTTTTGGCGTGCCGATGCCAGCTTGCCAACGTTGGCGCGTACGTTGTAGTTGTACTGGTTGCCGTTTTTGGTCAGTGTGCGTGTCGCCGTGCCGTTGTACTTGTTTTCAATACTAAATTGATACGTCGCGGCAAACGGTGCGACATCCGCTTGTGCCGCACCAACCACGCCCAGACCTACCGCCAACACCGCCGCTTGTTGCCATCGACCGATGGTGAGACGGCCATTTTTTGGCTGACGACGCTGTAATAAGTTGCTCATGGCATTGTCCTCAATCATTTGCGCTAAATTGTAACCAAATATGACAGTTATGATGGACATCACGGGATAAATTTACAAGTCAGCCGCTGATAAAATTACAAATCATTATATTTTCAGCAGATTTGCGACATAATTGGCTGATTTTTACATCAATTAACACAATGCCAAAAAAATTACCATGAACGCTTGAACAAATTTTGTCCCATCCCCATTGTGTGAGGTAATTTGATTGACTGCCGCATAATAACAACCGTGGGCGCAATCAAACCTTTTGCGCCGCGCACCTAAAACCGATGGCGGCGCGTTTTTCACAACAATTTGCTGGAGTTGAACATGAACATTCGTCCTTTACATGACCGTATTGTCGTGCGCCGTAGCGAAGAAGAGCAAAAAACCGCAGGCGGCTTGCTGTTGGCTAACAACGCGCAAGAAAAACCCTCACAAGGCGAAGTGCTTGCCGTGGGTAACGGACAAATCCGCGACAATGGCGACGTGCGCCCACTTGACGTAAAAGTCGGCGATACCGTGCTATTTGGACAGTACGCAGGCTCAACCGTCAAAGTTGATGGCGAAGAGCTGCTTATCATGCGCGAAAGCGACGTATTGGGCGTGGTAACCCGATAATAGCAACCAAATAAATTGGCATTTTGTACAAAAATGCCGTGATAAGCGGTTGAAAAACCTGCCTATAACCAAATTAATAACCTATTAAATAAACACCTTGGAGAATACACATGGCAAAAGATGTCAAATTTAGCAGTGATGCACGCAGCAGAATGATTGAAGGCGTAAACGTCTTGGCAAACGCCGTTAAAGTCACCCTAGGCCCTAAAGGTCGCAATGTGGTGATTGACAAATCATTTGGCGCACCAACCATTACCAAAGACGGTGTAAGCGTCGCTAAAGAAATCGAACTGGAAGACAAGTTTGAAAACATGGGCGCGCAGCTAGTGCGCGAAGTAGCGAGCAAAACCAATGACGTTGCTGGTGACGGTACCACCACAGCAACCGTATTGGCACAAGCGATTTTGCAAGAAGGTCTAAAATCAGTTGCCGCAGGCATGAATCCAATGGATTTAAAACGCGGTATCGACAAAGGCGTACGTGCGGTTGTTGATAAAATCCATGAAATCTCAACCCCTGCCAACGACAGCAAAGCGATTGCCCAAGTAGGGTCAATCTCTGCCAACTCTGACCAAACCATCGGCGATCTAATCGCCCAAGCGATGGAAAAAGTCGGTAAAGAAGGCGTGATCACCGTAGAAGAAGGTTCAGGCTTTGAAGATACCTTAGAAGTCGTCGAAGGTATGCAGTTTGACCGTGGCTATATCAGCCCCTACTTTGCCAACAAACCAGACACCTTGACCGCTGAGCTGGACAGCCCATTGATTTTGTTGGTAGACAAAAAAATCAGCAACATCCGTGAGTTGATTCCACTGCTAGAAAACGTGATGAAACAAAGCCGTCCGCTGCTTATCATCGCCGAAGACGTAGAAAACGAAGCGTTGGCAACATTGGTAGTAAATAACATGCGCGGTGGCTTGAAAGTCTGTGCGGTTAAAGCCCCAGGTTTTGGTGATCGTCGTAAAGCCATGTTGCAAGATATCGCGATTTTGACTGGCGCGACTGTGGTGTCAGAAGAGCTGGGCATGACCCTTGAAACCGTTGATTTGTCAGTCTTGGGCACGGCCAAAAAAGTCACTGTGGGTAAAGAAAACACCGTAATCGTGGATGGGGCAGGCGAAAAATCTACCATCGATGACCGCGTGACCTCTTTGCGCCGTCAAGTGGAAGAATCAACCTCAGACTACGACAAAGAAAAACTGCAAGAGCGTATCGCCAAACTTGCAGGCGGTGTTGCCGTGATCAAAGTCGGTGCAGCCACCGAAACCGAAATGAAAGAGAAAAAAGACCGCGTAGATGACGCGTTACATGCAACCCGTGCAGCCGTTGAAGAGGGCGTGGTTGCAGGCGGTGGCGTGGCGTTGGTACGCGCCTTGTCAGCCTTGGACGCGGTCAAAGGCGACAACGATGACCAAGTTGCAGGTATCAACATCTTGCGCCGTGCGATGGAAGCGCCTTTGCGTCAAATCGTCACCAACGCAGGCGATGAAGCCTCAGTGGTCATCAACCAAGTCAAATCTGGTGAAGGCAACTACGGCTATAACGCAGCCACAGGTGAGTACGGTGACATGCTAGAAATGGGTATTCTTGACCCAGCCAAAGTTACCCGTTCGGCACTAGAACACGCAGCTTCAGTGGCAGGCTTGATGCTAACGACCGAAGCTATGATCACTGACCTACCTGCCAAAGACGACGGCGCTGCTGCCGCTGCCATGGCTGGTATGGGCGGAATGGGTGGCATGGGCGGCATGATGTAAGCCGACGCTAGCTATTGTAGATAGCCCGTTATAACGTGCAAAACCCTGTCAAACGGATGTTTGGCAGGGTTTTTTTATCGATAAAATTTGGTTAGTTTTTATCGTTATCAGAAAAACGATCTAGGTGTTTGACGGCAAAACGCAGCAGTGCCCATAGTTGTTGGTCTTGCTCGCCCAGCGCGTCCCATAGCGCGTCTTCTGACAATACGCTGTACTCGCCCTGTGTCGTCAAATCCAAATCTGCACCTGCATCCACCGCGTCGTTGAGCTGCCTGTATTCGCCATTGGTATAAAACGCTTCCAATTTTTGCATGATGGCGACGCTGTGTTGCCAGTCTTTTTGCGCCTGCTCAAGTTTTGGCTGGCATGCCAGCCATTCACGATACAAGGCTTGCATCTCATCAAGCCGCTGCTGCATGGATTGGGTGCTACTGTCTTTGGCTGCGGTAGATTTTGGCATTAGTGATGCTCCCGTCTAAATACAAATTCCGTCTCACTGGACGCGTCTGGCACAAAATAATAACCGTCGAGGTCAAAGTTTTGCAATTCTTCGGGCTTGCTGAGCGCGTGGCAGGCGGCATAGCGCGCCATCAAGCCGCGCGCGTGTTTGGCATAAAAACTTATGACCTTGTATGTACCGTTTTTGCCATCTTCAAAACGCGGTGTGATGATGGATTGGGGCAAATTTGTGCTTTGTACCGCCTTAAAATATTCATTTGACGCTAAATTTATCAGCACTGCATCGCCGTTTTGTGCCATGCGCTTGGCAAGCGTATCGCCAATTTGGTTGCCCCAAAACTCATACAAGTTATTGCCGCGCGCATTTGCAAGTTTGCTGCCCATCTCAAGCCGATATGGCATGATAAAATCCAACGGCTTGAGCACACCGTATAACCCCGATAAAATCCCCAAATGCCGCTGCAAATATTCAATCGCGTCAAGTGTTAGGCTGTCAGCGTCCAAGCCTTGATACACATCGCCTGCAAACAAGTACAGCGCAGGCTTGGCGCGCTCAAGGTCAAACGGCTGGTTGTCATCCCATACCCAACGTTGGTTGCGCTCGGCATTGACCTCAGCAAGCTTGTGCGAAATGCCCAGTAATGTCATCAGGTTAATGGGGTCAAGCGGTTTGAGCAATGCCATGAGTGTGCAGGCTTGCGGCATCAACGCAGGTTGATGGTCGGGTAGCGGCGCGTTGTGTAAACGCTTGCCGACAGTAGGCGGTAGGGCGCGGTTCTCGGCCAAGTTTTTGGCAGGGGAGAGCAAAAAATACATAAATCAATCCAACGCTGTCTTTAAACGGTCTTGTTAAGCAAAGATTATACAACAGCAGGCGGTCAAAAATTTGGCTAAAATAGCGTCTTAGATAAACGATGCTATCCAACCGATGATGACCTGACCAACCTGCAATGCCAAATCCGAATTTTTCTTTACTCATTGATACCCGTTGGTGTTTGGATGAACTGCTTCAAGATGGGCACATTGACCAACGCGATTATAACTTGGTGCTGACCAGCCAGCGCGTTCAGCAACATCCGCTGCAAATCATCGCAGGCTTTCATTTAACCGATAAAGCAACCGCCAGCCATGCCACTGCCAATCCGCCAACGGTTTTGACCTTAGATTGGCTCAACGATTGGTTAGCGCGCAAGGCAGGCATGGCGTATGTCCGCATTGACCCACTTAAAGTCGATGTACCAGCCGTCACCGCGGTGATGTCGTTTGAGTATGCCAAGTCGCAGCACATTTTGGCAGTGGCGGTTGATGATACCCATGTCACCATCGGCACGGATCAGCCGCTATACCACGATTGGCAAGCCAATATCGCGCAGGTAGTCGCGCCGCGTGCCGTGCGCACGGTGCTGCTAAACCCTGCCCAAATCAACCGCTATCGGCAGGAATTTTACCAAGTGACCAAGGCGATAGCAGGCGCGCACAGTCAGCAACGCCGTGCCGAAGCCGATGTGACCAACGTCGAGGCGCTGCTACAGCTGGGCAATATCGAAAACCCCGATGCCAACGACCAACACATCGTGCGCGTGGTCGATTGGCTGCTGCAATACGCCTTTGACCAACGCGCCAGTGATATCCATCTTGAGCCGCGCCGCGATATAGGCAAGGTGCGCTTTCGTATCGACGGCGTGCTGCATACCGTCTATGAAATGCCCGTGGGTATCATGACGGCGGTGGTGGCGCGGATTAAGATTTTGGGCAGGCTCAATGTCGCCGAAAAGCGTAAGCCGCAAGACGGACGGCTCAAGACGCGCACGCCAAAGGGGCAAGAAACCGAGCTGCGCCTATCGACGCTACCAACAGCGTTTGGTGAAAAACTGGTCATGCGCGTGTTTGACCCCGATGTCTTGGTACGCACATTTGAGCAGCTAGGCTTGACGGGGCGTGATTTACAAAAATGGCAGGAGATGACGCGCACGCCAAACGGCATTATTTTGGTCACAGGGCCGACAGGGTCGGGCAAAACCACGACGCTCTACAGCACGCTCAAGCAGCTTGCCACGCCTGAAGTCAATGTCTGCACCATTGAAGACCCGATTGAGATGGTCGAGCCTGCGTTCAACCAAATGCAGGTGCAAAGCAACATTGATTTGACGTTTGCCGATGGCATCCGCGCGCTGATGCGTCAAGATCCTGACATCATCATGGTCGGTGAGATTCGCGACACCCAGACCGCCGACATGGCGGTACAAGCATCGCTGACAGGGCATTTGGTGCTCTCAACGCTGCATACCAATGACGCGCCGAGTTCATTGACCCGTTTGCATGATCTGGGTGTTGCGCCGTTTTTGACCGCGGCGACGATTTTGGGCGTGATGGCGCAGCGGTTGGTGCGTACCTTGTGCCCGCATTGCAAAACCCAACGGCCGATTAGTGACGGCGAGGTACAAATATGGCACACACTGGTGCACCCATGGAAAGCCGCTGCGCCCAGTCACATCGCCCACGCAACAGGCTGCGAGCATTGCCGCGATACGGGTTATTTGGGGCGTATTGGTTTGTATGAAATTATGGTACTTAACCAAGATACCAAGCGTTTGATTAGTGAGGGTGCTAGTCTTAATGCATTGACGCAAAAGGCGTACCAAGACGGTTTGCAACCGCTACGACTGGCAGGCGCGCGCAAGATCGCCGAAGGCGTGACCAGCTTTGAGGAGGTCGTGCGCGTCGTGCCACTGTAGGGGCTGCTAGGTTTCTACCGCATTTGACCTGAGCTATACCTGCCAACTACAATGTGGCAAGATGGTGTGGCGTTTTTTGCAGCTTGCTGACATCATACCCTTGCTGCTGAGCAATGGTTACGAACTGATGATAAGTGTTTTCATCCATCGTTGGCGTGCGAGATAGCACCCACAGATACTTGTGGTTTGGCGTACCGACCAAGGCGTGTTGGTAGTTGTCATCCAGTGCCAATACCCAATAATCCGCCTTACCAAAGGGTAGCCAGCGTAAGCCTTGTGGCAAAAACGTCACTTTAAGCCGACTGGTGCTGTCGCCATGTTGGGTGGCCTCACCCATACTTTGGATGACCTTACCGTTTTTATCTCGGCATTGGTTGTCCACGTTGATAGCGCCGCTTGGTTTTAGGCGATAAGTGGCGGTGACATCGCTGGCACACTGACGCTGAAAAAACATCGGCAAACGCGCGATTTCATACCATGTGCCTGTGTAGCGGTTCAAATCCACTTGCGCCACCGTTTGCGGCTTGCCTGCCACTGTTTGAGCCGTGGCAGCGTGTGCAACGCCCAAACCCACGGTTATGCCAATAGCGGCAACCATGCCAAATTGAACGAACTTTTGGGAGAAAAAATGCTGATATCGCGTCATGATTATACGAACGTTGCATCCTTGGCAAGCTATTAAGGGCAAGCTATTAAGCAATTTAACGTAACAATAAAAAGCCTTAGGGCAAAGCATTGGCTGGTAAACCGCCGCAGAATAAATTTAATAAATATTATGAAAGAAAGCCCGTCTATAGGCAAGCACAGACATACCTAAGGGCAATTGAATGACAAAATAAGATGGTGCCCAGAGCCGGACTTGAACCGGCACACTCGAAAGAGCGAGGGATTTTAAATCCCTTGTGTCTACCAATTTCACCATCCGGGCGGTGAGAGGCTAGGGTTTAACCCAAAAAAATGGAGGCTGAGGTCGGAATCGAACCGGCGTCCACGGATTTGCAATCCGCTGCATAACCACTCTGCCACCCAGCCATCGTTGTCAAGTCTGCCCAAGTAGTGGGTGCTTGAATTAAGGATTGCTATCATAACAAAAATTTTTAAAAGTGCAAGGATTTTTTGGCATTATCTGTTGTTTGAGGCAAATTTTATCACCAAATGGCTGGGGTATTTAACAGCAAGCGCCGATTTCCTGCGTTTTCATCCGTACAAAAATCGGCTACAATACGGCTGATTTTACGATTTTATCGTCGTTTTATTATCGTCATTTTCACCAACCTGTTGCTAATTGTGAACGCTCAGGGTTTTTAACGCTAAGGAATCGCCATGCCTGCCACCCGTTTAGACGGCAAAGCTTATGCCAAACAGATTGAACTTGCGCTTGCCGAGCGCGTTACGGCACTCAAAGAGCAGACGGGGCGCACGCCGATTTTGGCGACGATTTTGGTCGGTGATGACCCTGCTTCTGCCACCTATGTCAAAATGAAAGGCAATGCTTGTCGGCGCGTGGGTATGGATTCGCTCAAGGTGACCTTGCCTGCTGACACCACCACCGAGCAGCTACTGGCAAAAATCGCTGAGCTCAATACCAATCCCGATGTGCATGGCATTTTGTTGCAACACCCTGTGCCAAGCCAAATCGATGAGCGCGCGTGTTTTGATGCGATTGCGGTTGAAAAAGATGTCGATGGCGTGACTTGTTTGGGCTTTGGCAAGATGGCGATGGGCGAACCTGCCTATGGCGCGTGCACACCGCAGGGCATTATGTATTTGCTGGCGCAATACGGCATTGAACTGGCAGGCAAGCACGCGGTTGTGGTCGGGCGCAGCGCGATTTTGGGCAAACCGATGGCGATGATGTTGCTAAACGCTGATTGCACGGTGACGATTTGCCATTCTAAAACCCAAAATTTGCCAGATATCGTCAAGCAAGCCGATATCATCGTGGGCGCGGTTGGCAAGCCTGAGCTGATTAAAAAAGATTGGATTAAACACGGCGCGGTGGTGGTGGATGCAGGTTTTCACCCGACCGAGAACGGCGGCGTGGGTGATATTGAGCTGCGCGATATGGATGACATCGCCAGCGCGTTTACGCCTGTACCTGGTGGCGTAGGGCCTATGACGATTAACACCTTGATTCGTCAGACCCTAGAAGCGGCAGAAAAAGCAGCCGCAGAAAAAGCAGCGGCAGAACAAGCAGCCGCCAAAAACGCTTAACACAAGCCGTTTGTCCAATTAACGCTTTGCTGCCTACCATGTCTGCCCCTGTTGCGCTACTGACGGCCTTGCACAAGGTTTTGCCGTTAGCCAAGCTACGCGTCACAGATGTGCCTTTATTGGCAACTAATCAGCCGTTTGCGCTGTGGTTGATTGATGACAATTTTTGCCATCAAGACTTGACACCTGCTGTCATTGAGCGCTTGTGGTCACACTGCCCGTATTGGGTGTTTGCGTGGGCATCGGGGCAGGTGTTGGCGCGACATATTTTGACTGCGCCGCAGACAGTGGCAGGCAAGGTGGTGCTGGATTTTGGGGCAGGTTCGGGGATTGTTGGCATCGCTGCCAAACGTGCAGGCGCGCGTCGGGTAATTTGTTGTGACGTTGACCCCATCAGCTTATTGGCGTGTCAAGCCAATGCCGCGCTCAACGGTGAGACCATCACACTGCTGGATGATTTGCACGCGCTGGCAAGTGTGGGGGTGGACAAAGTTGATGTGCTGTGCATGGCGGATGTGCTCTATGACGCTGCCAACGTGGCTTGGCTTGATACCGCATTGGACGTTGCCGATACGGTTTGGTTGGCGGATAGTCGGCTTAAAAACCTTGCCCATCCGCGTTATCAGCGCGTGGCAACGGTTGAGCAGACCACGACACTGCCCGATATGGACGAGGCGCGTCAGTTTAACCGCGTGACACTGTACCAAGCGCACAAGCCTGCTGCAAACCCCTGAAAATTAAATCACGATAGGAATCACCCATGTCAATCAAATCCGACCGCTGGATTCGGCGTATGGCGACTGAACACGGCATGATCGAACCGTTTGAAGCCGAGCAGGTGCGTTACAACGCCGCTGGGCAAAAATTGGTCAGCTATGGCACGTCAAGTTATGGCTATGACGTACGCTGTGCGCGTGAATTTAAGGTATTTACCAACGTGCATTCGGCGATTGTCGATCCCAAAAACTTTGATGAACGCAGCTTTATTGATATCGTTGGCGATGAGTGCATCATTCCGCCCAATTCGTTTGCCTTGGCGCGTACGGTAGAGTATTTTCGCATTCCGCGCGACGTGCTGACGATTTGTTTG
Source organism: Faucicola sp. SE7633 (assembly GCF_059264685.1). Taxonomy (NCBI): domain Bacteria; kingdom Pseudomonadati; phylum Pseudomonadota; class Gammaproteobacteria; order Moraxellales; family Moraxellaceae; genus Faucicola; species Faucicola sp. SE7633. The sequence continues at coordinate 71,543 of NZ_JCADBW010000010.1, forward strand.
GGCAAATCCACCTATGCGCGTTGTGGGATTATCGTCAATGTCACACCGCTTGAGCCTGAGTGGGAAGGGCATGTCACACTAGAATTTAGCAACACGACCAATCTACCTGCGCGAATTTATGCTGGCGAAGGTGTGGCTCAGATGTTATTTTTGCAAAGTGATGCCGATGACGTGTGCCAAACCTCCTACAAAGACCGTGGCGGCAAGTACCAAGGACAAACGGGCGTGACCTTGCCAAAGACCTAGCGCAAATTTTTAACCATAGCTTGGCTTTGTCAAGCAAAGTCAAGCAAACAAAACCGTATCGTTTTAAGATACGGTTTTTTTAATTTTATTTAAAAATATTTGGCAAATCAAGCGATTTGACCAAACTTGCCCTGACGAAAATCCGCCATGGCTTGCTGAATCTCGGCCGCGCTGTTCATAACGAACGGACCATAGCCGACGATAGGTTCATTGAGCGGTTCACCGCTCATCAAAACCAGCTCCACACCTTGTGCTCCTGCCGTCAGCCGAATGCGGTCAAACGTCTGCACGGCGTCATCTGTTGTCGGTGTTTCAGGCGAGAAGGTTACCAACTGGTGCGCCGCTGCCTGCTGTGTACTATCGGCATTGAGCATCACCGCACCAGCACGCACCAATAGCAACAAATTGTGCGTGCTTGGAATCATCAGCTCAACACTGGCATGGGCGTGTACGCTGACATCCCACAGATTGATGGGTGAAAACGTCTTGGCGAGCCCTGCCGTGGGTGTGTGCGCCTGCGCGTCGGCATGGTACGCGCCTGCCATCACGCGCACACGGCCAACCGTCGCGCCTGTCGCGTCGTGCAATGTCACCACAGGAATATCTGCCTTAGCAAGGTGCTGATAACGGGCAGGCACAGCTTTATCTTTGGCAGGCAAATTCACCCACAGCTGCACCATGCTAAAATCGCCACCGCGCTGGCTGAACTCAGGCGAATGAAACTCCTCATGAATCACGCCATTGCCTGCTGTCATCCATTGTACATCGCCTTCACGAATCGTCCCACCACCGCCGCTAGAATCGCGATGCGCCACTTCACCGTGATAAGCGATGGTCACGGTTTCAAAGCCTTTATGTGGATGTTGTCCCACGCCACGCGGACGCGCTGTGTTGGGCGCAAAATGTTGTGGCGCGGCGTAATCCAACATCAAAAACGGGTCGGTACGCTTGTCGCCCACCATGTGGTTAAACATCGGATTGACGTGAAAGCCATCACCCACCCAATGCGGCGATGGCGCGGCGTGGATTTGTGCCACCGCGCGGTAGGTGACGGTGTTTTGCTGGTTGGGGTGGGTCATGGCATTGTCTCCTGTTGTCGTCAGGATTATATGATGACGGTTGGGTTAATTTTAAAGATATATTTTAATGATAAGTCGTATTGTGAACTTGTTTTAATCAAGTACTGGGCTGATACGAATGCCAGCCACGGCGATACGCGTGGCCAAATGCGAATAAAACCGAATGTGAATAAAAAAAGTCGTATGGACTCTGGTTATTCCAATGGCCTTTGTATAACCCACGGTTTTTTTTGGCGCGGATATTAAGATGTTAAGCCAAAGGTTACAACCCACTCTCCAACGCCGTCCAACGCTCCAATTTGTCGAGCAACAAATCATCAATCTGCGCCAAACGCTCTGACGCTTGTGTCGCGCCTGCCAAGTCACGGCTAAACCAACTGCCATCTGCCAGTTTGGCTTGCAAGTCGGCTTGCTCGGCTTCAAGCGCGGCGATTTCGGCAGGCAGGCTGTCAAGCTCGCGCTGTTCTTTGTAGCTGAGTTTTTTCTTGCCTGTGGGCGATTGGCTGTTGTTTGCTGCTGCTGGGTTAGGGGTGGGCTTGGCGGTTTTTTCGCTGGGCTTGGCGGCGGTCTTGGCGGTTTCGGCGTCAATCCGCGCTTTTTGCTGCAAATAGTCTTGGTAGCCGCCGACGTATTCATTGACTACACCGCGTCCTTGTGCGTCTTTGCCAAACACCCACGTTGAGGTAACCACATTGTCCATAAATGCGCGATCATGGCTAATCAGCAAAATTGTGCCATTAAAATTCGCCACCGCTTCTTCTAGCAGCTCAAGCGTTGCCATGTCCAAATCGTTGGTCGGCTCGTCCAACACCAACACGTTGGCAGGCTTAAGCAGTTGTTTTGCCAGCAGCACGCGGTTGCGCTCACCGCCCGATAACGCTTTGACAGGCGTGCGCGCACGCTCAGGCGCAAACAAAAAATCCTGCAAATAGCCGATGATGTGCTTTTTTTTGCCGCCCACTTCGACATAGTCCGAACCTTCGGCAACGTTTTGTACGACACTGGCCTCAAGGTCAAGCTGGTCACGCAGTTGGTCAAAAAACGCGATTTGTAAATTCGTACCCAGTTTGACGCTGCCTGTTTTTTCGATATCAGGTTGCGGCAAGCCCAAAATCGCGTGAATCAGCGTCGATTTGCCAACGCCATTTTGCCCGATAATCCCGATGCGGTCACCGCGTAAAATAGTCGTGTTAAAGTCATGCACCAGTGTGGTGTCGCCATAGCGCAAGGTTAAGTGCTTGACGTTGCACACCAACCGCCCACTGGCTTCAACATCGTGCATGGTCAGATTGACCTGCCCAACTTGTTCACGCCGTGCCTTGCGTTGCTCACGCAATGCCTTCAGTGCGCGCACGCGTCCTTCGTTGCGTGTGCGCCGTGCCTTGATGCCCTGCCGAATCCAGACCTCTTCTTCAGCAAGTTTTTTGTCAAAATTGGCACGCGCCTTGTCTTCGGCCTGCAGCTCTTGTTCTTTAAGCGTTTGGTAACGCGCATAGCCTTGTTGGTTGTGTGATAAACCAGCCTGCTTGATGTCATAGCTGCGCAAAATGCCACGGTCTAGCTCAACAATGCGTGTGGCGACTTTGTCGATAAAGCTGCGGTCATGCGAAATAAACACCAACGTCAAACCCTGCGCGCTGAGCAAAAACTGCTCAAGCCACTCGATGCTGTCTACATCCAAATGGTTGGTCGGCTCATCGAGTAGCAAAATATCGGGCTTTGCCATCAGTGCTTGCGCCAGTAACACACGGCGTTTGCGTCCGCCCGACAACGCGCTGATATCCGCCTCACCGTCAAGCTGCATGGTGGACAGCAAGGCTTGCACCTCACGCGGCAACGCCCAACCGTCGGTATCGTCCAGTCGTTGTTGTAGCGTCGCCATCTGTGTACACGCTGCCATATCACCTGTTGCGCATGCAGTGCTGAGCCGTTCGTACTCTTTCAACCAGTCACCAACTTCACCTGCGCCTGCCAGCACGATATCGGCGACCTTGCCGCCTGTTTCGGGGATATCCTGCGCCAGTTTTGCCACGTGCAAGCCTTGCGCCATCTGGCATTCGCCACGATCGGGCTTTAGCTGCCCTGCAATGACGTTAAGCAGCGTTGATTTGCCCTCGCCATTGCGCCCAATCAAACACACGCGTTCGCCTGCCTCAAGGTTAAAATCCACCCCGTCCAGCACAGGTGCGACCCCAAACGCCAAATGCACGTCGCGCAAATGCAATAATGCCATGTTTTTGTCTCATCATTGATCAATCATTAACGCGCCATTGTAACAAAAAAGGCAAGAAAAAAGCAGGCAAGCACGGGCTAAAAAAACCGACAAAACAACATCAACGCTGAGCAAATCGGCTACAATACCGATTTTTATCGTTACGAAGTCTTGATCAAGCCATGAAACCAAACACCGCCAATGCAAACGCCGACCGAGCCATGCCCACCGATTTACTGGCAAGTATGCAGCAAGCCATCATTGACCTGCAAAGCCAAATTGCGTTTTTAGAGGATACGGTTGAGGCACTGAACCTGCGCGTTGCTGAGCAAAGCCGCGAGCTTGCCGACCAGCACCGCCAACTGCAACTGCTTTACCAAAAAATCGACAGCCAAACCACGGCCAATACCATCGCACCGTTTGATTTGTTGGCAGATAAGCCACCGCATTACTGATGGTTTAAAATCTGTACGATTAAAATCCAGTCAAAGCACGCCATAAAAAAGCCCAACATGATTTGTCGGGCTTTTGACCATGCACAATTTTATTCATCAGTCATTTAATTGACGGTTGGGCAAAATATCTTTGACCGCGTCGCGCAGATCACGCAATGCCTTGACGCTTGATTCCCAATCTAGGCAGCCATCGGTGATGGACTTGCCGTATTCAAGTTTGGACAAGTCGGCGGTCAAATTCTGCCGACCGCCTTTGAGGTGGCTTTCAACCATCATCCCGATGATCGAGCGGTTGCCGTGTTGGATTTGCTCAGCGATATTTTGAATGACCATCGGCTGCAAGTACGGGTCTTTGTTGGAGTTGGCGTGGCTTGAATCAATCATGATTTTGCCTGACACGTTGCCTTTTGCCAGCTCATTTTCGGCTTGTGCCACTGCTGATGCGTCATAGTTTGGCTTGCCGTTGCCACCGCGTAGCACCACATGGGCGTAAGGGTTGCCTTTAGATTGGATGATCGACACCTGTCCATCAGCCGATAAGCCCAAAAAGCTATGCCCCGATTTGACCGCCTGCATGGCATTGACCGCAACCGTCATGCTGCCGTCTGTGCCGTTTTTAAAACCAACGGGCGATGACAGCCCCGAGGACATTTCACGGTGCGTCTGGCTCTCGGTGGTGCGCGCGCCAATCGCCGACCAGCTGATTAAATCTTGGATATATTGCGGTGTGTTAGGATCAAGCGCTTCGGTGGCGCATGGCAAGCCTTTTTCATTCAGATCAAGCAGCAATTTGCGTGCGGTGTACAAGCCTTTGTTGATATCAAAGCTATCGTTCATGTCGGGGTCGTTGATTAACCCTTTCCAACCAACGGTGGTACGCGGTTTTTCAAAGTACACGCGCATAACGATAAAAATCGTATCTTTGAGTTCCTCTGCCAGTATGGCAAGCTTGTCAGCGTATTCATGCGCGGCTTGGATATCGTGAATTGAACATGGACCAATCACCATTAACAAGCGTTTGTCTTGTCCGTCCAAAATGCGCTTGATGGTCTCACGCCCTGTTTTGACGGTTTCAAGCGCGGCAGGGGACATCGGTAGCTGGGTTTTGAGTTCAGCAGGGGTCACTAACGGCAAAATTGCGGCTAAGTTCACGTTATCTACATCGGCGATATCAGTGGTAGCAAAGGTTGTCATGGCTCTCACGGCTGTTATTGTTTCAGTTAAACTGCCAATTTGACTTGTTCCTCTCCCAAGCGGGTGAGGATTTCTTGTATAAGACGGTCAAGCCCGACCGCAAACCTTAGACAATGGCAATCGCCCGTACATCCAAGGCTTTTATTGTATGGGTTTAAGTTGGTTTTAACGTTAGGGCTGGCCTGTTTAGTGCACAGCAGACACCAACCAACCTAAGTGTGTGTTTGGGATGACATACCCGTTAAATTAGAGCGTGCTTGTCACTTATGTTAATTTAACGGTTTTTTGGTCACACAAGCAGGCGACGCCATGAGTATAGCAAAACCTCACCCATCTAACAATTGGCTTAAACCTGCGCTTAAAATCGTGGGTTTAAGCCAACGAATGATAAACCAAAATACGCGCGCTGTCACCTGAGCTGCCGCGCCAAAACACCAAAAGTCGGCAAAATTTTGATGAAATTTGGTTGGTTGGGTGATAACCTTTTTTTGGCATACTGGTGGGTGGTGGTGTGCGTCAAGCAACAAATTGCCGACAATCCGCGCTTGTCAAAACGGACAAAATTCGTTACCGTGAGGTATAGTGTCACTATAAATTTAATCAATCAAACAAAGTTAGTCCATCAAACCGCCCGTATCGCCCTTAGCCTAATCACCATGACCGCTCAAACCACCGCCGAACCTGCCGCTAGCCAAATTATCACCGCCCAATATCGCCCGTTGGTGATTGGCATTGTGGCAGGCGAGGTCTCAGGTGACGCACTGGGGGCGGATTTTATGCGTCAGATGAATAACTTGCGTGATGATATCGTGTGGGTGGGCGTGGGCGGTAGCCAAATGCAGGCGGCAGGCTTGCAATCAGTCATTGAGATGTCGCGACTGGCGGTGATGGGCTTGAGTGAGGTGGTTAAGCATTTACCCGATTTGCTCAACGCCAAAGCACAGATTTTGCGCGCGTTTGCCGACCCAAAACCCGATATATTCATTGGTATTGACGCACCTGATTTTAATTTACGCCTTGCCAAAGCGCTCAAGCCCAAAGGCGTGTATTGTGTGCAATACGTTAGTCCATCGATTTGGGCATGGCGTGAGGGGCGTATTGAGTCCATTGAGCAAGCCACGCATTTGGTGTTGTGCCTGTTTCCGTTTGAGTTGCCCGTGTATGCCAAACATGGGCACCCTGCGGTGTGTGTCGGACATCCGCTGCTCAAAACGCTTGACCCTGCGCTGACCGCCACGCCGCTACTGGATCAACGCTTGGCACTGATTTGGGCACACGACGACTTACGCGAATTTTTTGCCGATACGCCCGATATCAGCGCGCTGATTGCGCTGTTACCAGGGTCACGCAGTGGTGAAATTCGTGCGTTGCTGCCGACATTGTTTGCCAGTGTGCGCCGTTTGCTGATTATTGACAAGCGGTTGTGCTTTATCATCCCTGCCACCTGCGCTGAGCATCAACAGCTGCTAACAGCCGAATTGGCGCAGCAGCCTAAAGAGGTACGCGCGCGCGTGGTGGTGACGCATAAACCAGCACAGGCAGATTTTGGCCAACGCGTGATGGCAATCGCGGATTTGGTGCTGTTGGCGTCTGGGACGGCAACGTTTGAGGCGATGCTGCTTATGCGCCCGATGGTGGTGGTATATCGGCTCAAGGCATTGAGTTTTTGGCTGGCAAAAAAACTGGTAAAAATTCCGTATGTTGCCTTGCCTAATATTTTGGCAGGTAAGCAAATCGTGCCTGAATTGCTACAAAACGATGCCACTGCTGATAGCATCAGTCGCACGGTGTACAAAAATCTGTCCGCACCTGCTTATCAAGACCAACAACGTGCCCTTGCCAAAACTTGCGCCCACCTGCGCGCACAAAGCAACACCAACCCTGCCAATGCGGTGGTAGAAGGCTGGCTGGCATGGCTAAGTGGCAGTAAATAAAAAGTGATGATAAGTAAAAATCGCATAAGCCAAAGACCTATGCGACGCATTATTTTAAAATTTTTTAAATAATATTTAAAAAATTAAGCAGTTAGTCATGACGTGTCAATGCGCGCCAGCCGATATCACGGCGGTATTGCATCCCGTCAAAGCCAATCGCCGCGCAAGTTGCCAATGCCTTGGTCTGTGCGTCTGCCAAATCCTCACCCAATGCCGTCACACACAGCACGCGCCCACCATTGGTGACGATGGTTTGCTGCGCCAATGCCGTTTTGTCCATGTTTGCGCTGTCAAGGTCACGCTTGTCAAAGCGCGTGCCTGCATGAAATACTTTAACCCCGTTGTGATCTGCGCTTAGATCAGGTAAACCTGTGATGGCATCGCCTGTTTTTGCCGATTCTGGATAGCCTTGCGCCGCCAGCACAATGCCAAGGGCAGGGCGGTTATCCCATTCGGTTTGGCTGGGCAAATTACCTGTCACACCTGCTTGCATCAGCTCAACCAATGACGCTTGCAAACGCAGCATAATAGGCTGGGTTTCAGGGTCGCCAAAACGGCAGTTAAACTCAATCACAAATGGGTCGCCGTTGTCATCAATCATCAGCCCTGCATACAAAAAGCCCGTGTAGGGTGTGCCGTTGTCCTGCATTGCCTTGACGACAGGCTGAATAATCCGCGTCATGACCTTGTCATGCACCGCAGGCGTGACGACAGGTGCAGGCGAATACGCGCCCATACCGCCCGTGTTCGCGCCTGTATCGCCTTCACCAATGCGTTTGTGGTCTTGACTGGTTGCCATCGGCAAGATATTTTGCCCATCAATCATGCAAATAAAGCTGGCTTCCTCACCTGCCAAAAACTGCTCAATCACCACGCGGCTGCCTGCATCGCCAAACTTATTGCCTGCCAGCATATCCTCAATAGCGGCCACCGCCTCAGCTTCGGTCTGCGCGACGATCACGCCTTTGCCTGCTGCCAAGCCATCGGCTTTGATGACGATCGGCGCACCTTCGGCTTTGACATACGCCACCGCCGCATTGACATCGTTAAACGCTTGGTAACGCGCCGTCGGGATGTTGTGCTGCTGCATAAACTGTTTGGCAAATGCTTTAGATCCCTCAAGCTGCGCACAATATGCCGTTGGCCCCCACACCGCAATATCGGCCGCGCGTAAATCATCCACTATACCTGCAACCAATGGCGCTTCAGGGCCGACCACCACCAACGCAATATTATGGCTGCGGCAAAATTCAATCACGGCGGCATGGTCTTTGACATCCACATCGACGTTTTGCAATTTAGGCTCAAGGGCAGTGCCTGCATTACCATTTGCCACAAACACCGCCCTCACGCGCGTGTCCTTGGCGCATTGCCACGCCAACGCGTGCTCGCGTCCGCCGTTGCCGATAACCAAAATATTCATATGATTTCCTTGTCAATCACTGTGCAAAGAGTGGGAGAAAAACGCGCAAACACGCTACCAAAAAACGCACAAATCCGCGCAAAGTTTGACTTTCCGCCCTCCCAAAAGGGGATGCCTTCTGCAAAACGGTTAGACCTGCCGCAAGAATATTACCAGCGGTATGGATGTAGTTTGAGAGTTTTCATAGGGTCATTTTAACAAGTTTTGTAGTCAAATACACCACGCCAGACAAAATTCGTCTGTGGTCTTGGTTGCCGTGTTGCCGCAATCGTGCGCCTAAAGTCGCAGGTTTACGGCAGCGAATGCTAAAACCTACCCAAAAACCTACCAACCGCTGTTGGGTGTGCTAAGCCGCCAATGACCAACCCACCAAGATACGCTACAATACCATCTAAAGCATCCAAAATGAACAGGCTAACAAGGTAGAACAGCGTTGTGACAGCACATTATCTCATCGGTGTGGATGAAGTGGGGCGCGGCCCGTTATTGGGCGATGTCGTCGCGGCGGCAGTGATTTTGCCCGATGCTATCCTACACGCGCGAACCGACACGCAAGCGCAGAGCAGGGCGGTGACGCTTTGGCACATTGATGACGTTGCCATCATACCCAATCACGCGCTAAGCCGTTTGACCGACTCCAAAAAGCTCAGTGAAAAAACCCGTGCCACCCTCGCACCCATCATCCGCCAAACTGCCCACCAATTTGCCATTGCCAAAGTACCACCGCACGTGATTGATGACATCAACATCTTACAAGCCACCTTGCTTGCCATGCAGCAAGCGATTGGCGAGGTGATACAAAATAGCTTAGCCACACAGCCTGACGCGCGTTTTACCGCAGTCATTGACGGCAACCGCGTGCCTGACTTGACTATTTTGCCCTTAGGCGATCAACAGCTACAAGCCCGTGCGCTGGTCAAAGGCGATAGCCGTCACGCTGCCATCAGCGCGGCCAGCGTATTGGCAAAAGTTGATCGCGACCAAGATATGTTGGCATTGGCGGCGCGCTACCCTGCTTATCATATCGACCAACACAAAGGCTATCCCACCGCCTTGCATTTGCAAGCATTGGCCGCACATGGTGTATTGCCCGAACATCGACGCTCATTTGCGCCCGTCAAACGCCTGTTAGCCGATTTAGAACGATAGATTAAAACCAACCATTGGGCATAAAAAAACCGCCCAACGTTTGACGCTTGGCGGTGTTTAAATCGGTGCTGGGTTATCTTTGGCTGCCGCTGGCCTGCGCCTCAAATGCTTTTAACGGCTTAAACACCACCGCTCTTTGACTTGGCAACTCTGCCCGCGCTTGCAAACGCCACGCATCTTGTGGGTCGCGGATGATGATATAGTATTTGCCTTGCGCGTCATCCAACGTCACCTTGCCGTGATAAGCACCATCAGCGGCTTTGGTCATCACAAAATCACGGTCTTTTTGGATTTGCGTGGCGTGTGAGATTTGCACCTTGAGCGTTTGCGGCGGCACAAATGTGCTGCCCGTGGGTGTATTAAGAACAAAGTGCGCGTCGGGCGTGTGCAATGTCAATTGCCCCGACAGCGCCAAATCATACGCCAGTTTATCCTTAGACACATCGGCATACAGTGTTTTGCCATCCATATACCAGTCGTCACGCACCACCGAATCCTGCTCGCGCACCGAATACACCACCAATGCCACGCACAACGCCACCATCAACAGCGGCAAAGCAATGACAAATACCCACACCATATAGTTTTTATACCACAACTTTGAGATGGGCTTGGTACGCGCCTTTGACATAGATGCTAGAGCAGGTTTTGGCATAATACTCACTTTTTTAACCTAAAAATTTTAACCTAACCATCAACTACTTATCAGTGGTAAACACATTTTGGTGAGTCGCTTTATATTTACCGCCATCATCCACGCTCACTGCCTCAAGCACAATGGGCGTGTTGCCTTGTGCGACCACTTTTGGATCACCCAGCACGCTGATTGGAAAATCATAGCTTTCGCTTGGATCAAGCGGAATGGTCTTAAAGCGGCTGTCCAATTGCAAGCCATCTTGTGGCAACAAACGAATCGCATACTCATGCGGACTTTGGGTTTTATTGGTGATTTTAACAATATACGTATTTTCCACCAAACCTTGAGCGTTCACCGATGACAGCTGGTTGCGGTCACGGCGAATATCAAGCTGCAGCGGCACGCGACTGCCCAAACCATACAGCACACCACCAATCAACAGCGTCAAAAGGGTCAAATACGCAAACAAACGCGGGCGCAATACACGGCTTTTTTCTTCCTCAACCAACTGACGCTCAGTGCTGTAGCGAATCAGCCCACGCGGCTTGCCGACCTTATCCATGATTTCATTACACGCATCCACACACGCCGCGCACTGAATACACTCAACCTGCAAACCATCACGGATATCAATTCCCGTCGGGCACACCTGCACACACATCGTACAATTCACACAATCACCAAGATTTGGGTTATCTTGTCCTTTTTTTTGCGCGCCACGCGGCTCACCGCGCTTATAATCATACGACACAATCAGCGTATCTTTATCAAACATCACACTTTGAAAGCGGCCATACGGACAAATATGCGTACACATATGCTCACGCATATAACCTGCATTGACAAACGTCGCAAACGTAAAAATCCCCACCGATACCCACGTCAAAGCCGTCCACGCAGGCAGTGGAATACCCCCCACCGACTGCCAGCTATGATACAAATAATCCGTACCCACCGCATAACTGGTGAACGTCAGCGCCGTCACCAACGCCAGCAACGCCCAAATCACATACACCACACCGCGCTTAAACACCTTTTGCGCCGTCCACGGTGCCTTATCCAGCTTAAACTGCTTATTGCGCTCACCAATCACCAACTTCTCAGTAAACTGGTACATATGCGTCCAAATCGTCTGCGGACACGCATAACCGCACCACACACGCCCTGCATACACCGTCACAAAAAACAGCAAAAACGCCGCAATAATAAAGAAAAACGCAAAAAAGAACATATCTTGCGGCAAAAACGTCAGCCCAAAAATCATAATACGCTGACCAGTAAAATCAAACCAAATCGCCTGATGACCATCATAGCGCAACCACGGCAGCACCAAAAACAGCACCAGCAGCGCATACATGCTGACCAAACGGATTTTTTGATAAAACCCATACACAAATCGCGGATGCACCCGTTTTTTCGTTGCATCAATCTCATGCACAGGAATATAATTGACTGGCTCTGACATAGCTCGCCTCACAAAATGCGCGCTAAACTTTCAACAAGTCAAAATCTTGGCTAGAAAAAAGTCTGGCTTTCACGCTTGACAAAAATAACAGCCACTAAAATAGCAACCATATACCACATAAAAAAACAAAAAACCTACCCCTACATTATAGCACCCGACCAACAAATCAACCCTTACAAACTGTAACCCACCCAAAAAAACCCAAATTTTTAAAAAAAACCCTTGACGCCTATAAAAAAGCGCGTATAATACGCACACACCGAACGGCGGCAGCCAACAAAGCTTGTAGAAACAAGCACTTAGTGGCAGTGGGCTGGAGCGGTAAAAAAAGATTAAAAAAGCTATTGACAGCATCAAAAAACATGTTAAAATAGCGCCTCTTTCGACAGACGATGTCAAAGAGCTACTCAATAACAACGAAACACAAGAACAACTTGTGTGGATTTTCACCCAGACACGAAGAGAAATGAAATAAAAAGCATTTCCACTGTACAGAATGCTAAGTCTACTAGGACTTAGCGACGAACTGAGTGAAAAAAACTTAAAGTTGATTCATTTAAGCGAACAGTGGGAGTGAGCAAAGATTAAACTGAAGAGTTTGATCATGGCTCAGATTGAACGCTGGCGGCAGGCTTAACACATGCAAGTCGAACGATAGAACCTAGCTTGCTAGGGGAAATAGTGGCGAACGGGTGAGTAACATTTAGGAAACTGCCTTATAGAGGGGGATAGCTCGGGGAAACTCGAATTAATACCGCATACGTCCTACGGGAGAAAGGAGGCG
>NZ_JCADBW010000011.1:0-83873 GCF_059264685.1 Faucicola sp. SE7633
TAGCTTAAAATAAGAACCTAAGATGTACGGTGTGTCGTACGGGCGGTTGCCATTGTCTTAGGTTTGCGGTGGGGCTTCACCGTCTTGCAGAAGGAATCCCCGAACGATAGGGAGGGGAGGAAGTCAAAATAGCAATTTTATTTTATCTAGCCTCTGTGTTGGCTTTAATCGTGGCGCGTTTGGCATTGGGCCGACAGCGGCCAGGCAGTCCAATCGGCAGGGGCAAATCAAGGAAACCGCTATGCGCGCAGATATCCATCCAGATTACCACGACGTTTTGTTTCATGACACCAACGCGGATGTCTACTTTTTGACTCGCTCAACCGTTAAGCCAAAAGCAACTCGCGAATACGAAGGCAAAGAATACCCTTACGTCGCGCTTGACGTATCCAGTGCGTCACACCCATTCTACACAGGCGAACAACGCAAAACCCAAAACGAAGGCCGTGTGGCAAGCTTCAACAAACGCTTTGGCGCGTTTGCAAATCGCGGTAAAAAGTAAGCCCATCACTCATCGTTTACAAAAAAAGCCTTTCGCTATGACAAGGCTTTTTTTTGATGAATTTTTGGCTAAATTTTTGTGGATAAAGTAAAAAAGCCCTTTGTTTAAAAGGACTTTTTTAATCCTAAGCACAGCAGGGCTATCAACGCCGCTCGGGCAAGTTGATGTTCATCTCAAGTACTTCCATGTTGGCTTCGGTGTGGTGATTGATATTGACATCATCCACCTGTACGCCTGTGACATAGGTATTGACCACCGCCAAAATCTCGCGCTTCATTTTTTCGATGCGCTCGGGCGTGAGGCGGTTGTGCAGACGGTTTTCGCTGGCAACAATGACCTTAAGCCGTTCTGCCGCCATGTTGGCACTGGTTGATTTTTGCTCACCGCCAAATAGACTGCTCCAAAATCCCTTTTTCATCGTCTAGCCTCCAAACCAGCGCTGCAGGAAGCTTTTTTTCTTGACATCGATATGCCGATACGGGCGTTCTTCACCCAAAAATCGCGCCACCATGTCATCATAACATTGCCCAGCCACAGAGTTTTTGTCCAAAATCACAGGCTCGCCTTGGTTGGATGCTTCAAGGACGCTGTTGCTTTCAGGAATCACCGCAATCAATGGCACTTTTAGAATGTCGTTAGAAATGCTGTTGATGTCCATCATTTCACCGCGTTCAGCGCGTTCGGCATTGTAGCGGTTGATGACAAGATGCTCACGCACTGAGCTGCCTTGCTCAACTTTTTTGGTGCGGCTTTGTAAGATACCAATAATGCGGTCAGAGTCACGTACCGAGGAAATCTCAGGGTTGGTGACAATCAAGGCTTCATCGGCGTGATACATAGCAAGCTGAGCGCCGCGCTCAATGCCTGCTGGTGAGTCGCAGATGATAAAGTCAAATTGCTTGGCCAGCTCTGCCATGACTTCTGCCACGCCTTCATCGGTCAGCGCGTCTTTATCACGCGTTTGGCTGGCAGGCAAAATAAACAGATTGGGCAGGGCTTTGTCTTTGACCAAGGCTTGCGATAGGCGCGCGTTGCCTGAGATGACATCAACAAAATCATACACAATGCGGTTTTCGCAGCCCATAATCAAATCAAGGTTACGCAAGCCCACATCAAAATCAATCACCACGGTTTTATAACCGCGTAACGCCAACCCCGTGGCAAATGACGCGCTGGTTGTGGTTTTGCCCACACCCCCTTTACCAGACGTTACCACAACAATTTTTGCCACTTGGCACACTCCTAACGCTGTATTACTCACTACCGCCAACAAGGCAAGCCATGTCGCCCCGTCTCGGTAAATGGTTGGATGAAAAAAACGGTTAAATTAAATTAGTTTAGCACAAATTTTATGACAAAAATAAGTCTATCTGCCAAAAAGATGTTGTCAATTTGGCTTTACGGATTCATCAAGCTAAACACCAACCCGACAGGTTCTTGGTAGCTGACAATCACCGCTTGGTTGAGGTATTCAGCAGGGATATTTTCTTTTAAGCAGTACGTCCCTGCCACGGACACCAATGACGGGTTAAAGCGCAAGCAAAAAATTTTGGCGTTCATGTCGCCCGTCGCGCCTGCCACCAGTCGCCCTTCACCTTTGCCATAGACATGTAAATTGCAATCGGTGATGGCTTCTGCGCCTGCATTGACGCTTTCGGTTAAGATCAAATCGCCGCCCAAATGCGACAGGCTTTGCCCTGAGCGCAGAATTTGCCGATGCAGCCGCGGTTTGAATGCCGCTTGTGGGGGCAAAACAGGCTCTGTGTCGCCACCTTCGGGCACGGTCGGTTGGCTCATAGATTGGCTGGCCGTCGGGGCGGTGGTGGGCGCGGTAGCCGCTGTGGGTGGTTCGGCAAGCGGCTCGGGCGCGGTGTTGGCAGCAGGGGCAGCGGTCTTGGTCACCGCTTGCCCATCAATGCGTTTGCCATCGGCAGGAAAAATCGCCAAATTTAGCCCACGTGCTTGTTCATCTAACACACCCGTGACGATGCCGATGGGCTGCAAACCCAATTCCCACAAGCCTTGTTGCAACGCCACCAAATTCAGCCTATCTTGGCACGCCAGCACCACGGGCATACCATCTTTGGGCAAACGGGCAAACTTATCGGCAACTTGGGCCAAAATCGCAGGCACGTCATTGCCGCCAATCGATAGGCGCATAAAGTTTAGCATACGCCCCGTTAGGCGCACGCTGGTGGTGGGTGTGTGGGCGGTAGATTCGGGTAGGGGTAAGTCAGCTGACATGGTTGCTCTGGGTATTGCTTCAATATCGGTTAGGTTGGGAATATAAATTATATCTGGTCAAAGACTGTATGACAGGCTATGCAAAAAAGCGATAGCAAAAACGGTAAAAAATCAGTCAATTTATCGCATGGCGGTAGCAAGGTTTATGTTAGCAAGGTTTATGCCAAACGACAACACAGCGCCGCGCTTGGCACACAAAAACTTAGCAGGGTGTGCTATACGGTGTATGACCACCCAACCGTGTATTACCAAACATTATGGGGCAAAATCCGCCAACATCTGCCCAATGCGCGCGTCTTTTTGTTGCCAAACCGTGTCCAACCAAGCAAACATCGCTTGCTTGGTTGCCGCATCGTCATGAAATTTACCTGCAATCAAATGATGCATTAGGTCTGGCGGTAAATCAACAAAGCGCATGTCCACGCCCAAACGCCGAATATTGCCTTGCCACAGATCACGATACAGCGGCACTCCATCGGGATAGACGATGGTGACATCCAAAATTCCGTCTAGCTGCTCACCGAGTGCCGCCAATGCCAACGCCAGACCGCCTGCTTTGGGTTTGAGCAAATGTGCATATGGCGACTGCTGCGCGTCACGTTTTTGTTGGGTAAAGCGCGTCCCTTCAACGAAATTGAGTAAAGTAAACGGCTTGTCGGCAAGCTGCTGGCAGGCGCGTTTGGCTTCTTCGATATCGCGGTTTTTGAGGGCAGGATTTTTGGCAATCGCCTCTTTAGAATAACGCTTCATCATGGGAAAATCCAAAAAATAAAACGCTTGGCCAACAATCGGAATATACAACAGTTCATGCTTGGCAAAAAAGCGCGTCAGCGGCAAGCGGTCTTGCCCGATGTACTGAATCACTGACGTATCTACCCACGATTGGTGGTTGCACAGCAAAATATAGCGTCCGTTTGGCGATAAATTGGCAGGCAAATTGACGCGTAAATCAATACTTGGCAACCAATGGTCAATCAAATAATTGTTGGTGGTAATCCAATGCTCAGCGATATCGAGCACAGTTTTATCCGCGCGTGGGTTGCCCGTTAAGGTTTTAAGCGCGCCAGCTGCCCACAACGGCGCACCAAACAGCAGCGAATTGCCCAAAATCGTGCCTGCGGTCGCGCCAAAAGTTGCTGCCTGCCCAAGTGTGGGCGATTTATCGCGTAACTTGGCTAACTGGCGATACACGGGGTTGGTTTGTGGATGGGTCGGCGTTTTTTGTAAGGCAGATTGGCGGCGTTGTGATGATGGCATGGTTTTTTCCAAGCGTAACCTATCAAAGCTAGCAAAAAATGGTTTTCTAAAAAAATGGTCTTTTAAATAGCATTGCACCTATCATAGCGCAAATGCCCCACAAAACGCATGAAAATTTGGTTAAATCTGACCATCTTGGGTCAGCGTGCAAAATCCGCCCACATTTTGCCGAGCATCTATTTGCCAAACACCTATAATTGCCAAACACCTATAAAAAACTTAAACAACGCACTACAGCTGTTCTACACCAATCTGACAATTTATTACAAACAGGGGAGTAAATTACGGCATAATACATTTAACTTTCGTGTTGTAGGCTTTGGCTAAGCAGACCTAGTTTTATTCACCAAACATGATTTTGCTGAGCCAATTTTGCTAAAAACACCCACTATTACAAGCAGGCAGCTGATACGCCTGCGTTTTAACCGCTATTTTTGGAAAATTGGAGAACACAATGTACAAGCAATTACTAACCGCAGGCCTAGCCTCAGCAATGTTGATGACAGGATGTACCACCGACCCTGCAACAGGGCAACAAACCATGAACAAAACCGCAACGGGTGGTTTGTTGGGTGCAGCAGCTGGCGCGACAATCTCAAAAGCCACAGGCGGCGATAAAACAGGGCGTGATGCGGCGATTGGCGCGGCATTGGGCACAGGTATTGGCTACTACATGGAGCAGCAAGAAGCCAAATTGCGCCAGCAAACCGCAGGTACAGGTATCACCGTAACCCGTGACCCCAATACCAACAACATCAACATGGTGATGCCAGAAGCCATCACCTTCAATAAAGCGCAATCGAACATCATGCCACAGTTTTATAATACACTTGATAAAGTGGCAAGCACGTTGGCAGAATACAACCGCACCACAGTGACCGTAAAAGGTCATGCCTCATCAGAAGGCAACCCAAGCTTTAACCAACAACTGTCGCAAAACCGCGCCAACGCAGTGGCACAATACCTTGCCCAACGCGGTGTTGCCAGCAACCGTATTCAAGCCATCGGTTATGGCATCAGCCAACCCATCGCGGATAACTCAACCGAAGCAGGCCGTATGCAAAACCGCCGCGTAGAAATCACCATCAACGCGCCGCAAAACTAACCGCATCCCCTTGACGGTTCATAAACAGACAAAAACAACGTTATAAAATGCCTCAACCTAGCGTTGGGGTTTTTTCTAGCGTAGAGATTTTTTGTTGCGGTGTGTGGGCGTTGGCGTTCGACCATGCAGGCGTGGCTGCCAGCCCAAACGTTGCAATGCTTGCCTATCGAGTGCCACTTGGCGCAGTTCACCAACGGCCAAACCATCAAGATAAAACCCACTGGACGCGACGCGCACCAAGCGCAGACATGGCAAGCCGACGTGGGCGGTCATACGGCGCACTTGACGGTTTTTGCCCTCAACAATCGTGATAGCCAGCCAACTGGTGACGCGCCGATAAGCGATTTGCGGCGGTGCTTGCCACAGCGTGGTGGCAACATGGGTTGGGTCAAGGCGTTCAACACGCGCAGGCAAGGTCATACCGTCTTTAAGTAGCACACCCCTGCGCAATGCCGCAATTTGGGCATCAGTTGCTTTGCCATCAAGCTGCACCCAGTAGGTTTTGCCGTGCTGTTTGACCCTGCCTTTGGCTTGTAACACAGCAGGCGGCGCGGTCAGCAGCTCATTAAGCTGCCCGTCATCGGTCAGTAGTAGCAAACCCTCAGACGTTGCGTCCAAACGCCCTGCCACACGCAGGCTTTTGTCGTGGATATAATCGGCAAGCGTGGCAAAGTTATTGTTGCTATCCGCGCGAAACTGGCTTAGCACACCGTACGGTTTATTAAAGGCCAGCAGTTTGGGCAAAGGCGGTGACAGCGTGGGTGGTTTAGGCATAATAGCAAGATAACGAAAATTTAGCCCCGTGATTATGCCATTTATTTGCTAAATACTTTATAAGTTTTTATTTTTTAGAAAAATTGTCGCACCAAATCGGCTTGTGTAGAATATTGCCAATTTATTTGCCCGAATTTAGCAGTTTTATTGCATTTTAAGCGTTTTAAACGTTGTCATAATTTTATATCACATTTTTTAGTTCAATCAAGGAGTTAATCCACATGGCATACGATAAGGTCATCGTCCCACGTGACGGCGAAAAAATTACCGTCAATGCTGATTTGTCATTAAACGTACCTGACCGTCCGATTATTCCATTTATCGAAGGCGACGGCATTGGGGTGGATATCACACCTGTAATGATTAAAGTGGTCAATGCAGCGGTAGAAAAAGCCTACAATGGCAAGCGCTCAATCGAGTGGATGGAAACCTACTGCGGTGAAAAAGCTGCCAAAATTTATGATGGCGACTACTTTCCTGCCGAAACCCTAGAAGTGCTCAAAGACTATGTCATCAGCATCAAAGGCCCTTTGACCACGCCTGTGGGCGGCGGTTTTCGCTCATTAAACGTTGCGCTACGCCAAGAGCTTGATTTGTACGTGTGTGTGCGTCCTGTACGTTGGTTTAAAGGTGTGCCAAGCCCTGTGCAGCACCCAGAATTGACCAACATGGTGATCTTCCGCGAAAACTCAGAAGATATTTATGCAGGGATCGAGTGGAAAGCCAACAGCCCAGAGGCCATCAAGGTTATTAAATTCTTGCAAGAAGAAATGGGTGTCAGCAAAATCCGCTTCCCCGACAACTGCGGTATCGGTGTCAAACCTGTCTCAAAAGAGGGTACACAACGCCTTGTGCGCAAAGCAATTCAGTACGCCATTGATAACGATTTGCCCAACGTGACTTTGGTGCACAAAGGCAACATCATGAAATTCACCGAAGGCGCGTTCAAAGAGTGGGGTTATGAGTTGGCAGCAGAGCGTTTTGGCGCAGAGCTGCTAGACGGCGGCCCTTGGATGACGTTGAAGAACCCAAAAACTGGCAAAGACATCGTGATCAAAGACGTGATTGCCGATGCGTTCTTGCAACAAATCTTGATGCGTCCAGCAGACTATTCAGTCATCGCAACGTTGAACTTGAACGGTGATTACATTTCTGACGCGCTGGCAGCAGAAGTGGGTGGTATCGGTATCGCACCAGGTGCTAACATCGGTGGTTCGGTGGCGGTGTATGAAGCGACTCACGGTACCGCACCAAAATATGCTGGTCAAGACAAGGTAAACCCCGGCTCTATCATCTTGTCGGCTGAAATGATGCTGCGTGATATGGGATGGACAGAAGCAGCAGACTTGATCATCAAAGGTATCTCTGGCGCGATTGAAAACAAAACGGTCACCTATGACTTTGAACGCTTGATGCCAGATGCAGTTTTGCTAAGCTGTTCACAATTTGGTCAAGCGATTATCAAGCACATGAATGACTAATAATCGCTGATTTGAATTGATTTTTAAACAAAGCCCTCAATCATAGATTGGGGGTTTTTGCTATTTAAATACAGGCAAAAATAAGCAGTAAAAAATACGGGCAAGATGAACGACCATGTGGAATGTTGAATTTTATACCGATTTTAGTTGGCAGTATAAAGCCGTGTGGCAAACGCCTGACACGCCATTTATGCAGTTAGCGTTTTGGCAAGCCATGACCGATAGCGGCGCGATTGGCGAGCAGGCGGGTTGGTTGCCGCTGTATGCGGCGGCATCGCGGGCAGGGCAGTTGGTTGCGGTGTTGCCTATATTTATCAAAGACCATCACCAAGGCGAGTATGTGTTTGACCATGCGTGGGCAGACGCCTATCTGCGCTATGGGGCGGATTATTATCCGCGATTGGTGAGCAGTGTGCCCTATACGCCTGTGACGGGGCAGCGCGTTTGGTTGGCAGAGGGTGCGGTGTTGGATGAGGCGTTGTGGCAGGTATTGAGCCAAGCGGTTGCGCATTTGGCAGCACAGGTGGCGGCATCAAGTTGGCATGGTTTGTTTGTGCCTGCATCGACGCTTCAGGTGGCGCAAGCTGCCGAGAGCGACAGTATCGCGCGGTTGGGCTGTCAGTTTATGTGGCACAATACCGACGCTGATGGGCAGCCGTTTGCTGATTTTGCAGGGTTTTTGGCGACGCTGACGGCCAAACGCCGCAAGACGATTCGCGTTGAGCGCGACAAGGTTGCCAAACAAGGCTTGTCCTGTCGGCGTAAGTTGGGCGCGGATATCAGCGCGGCAGACTGGCAAGCGTTTTATCAATGCTATGCCATGACGTATTTGGTACGCGGTCGCCAGCCGTATTTGACGTTGGATTTTTTTCAGCAAATTGCCGAGAGCCAAGCTGCGCATTTAATGCTAGCACAAGCTTTAGATGCTTCGGGCGATATCGCGGCAAGCAGTCTGTTTTGGTATGATGCACACACGCTGTATGGGCGTTATTGGGGCAGCCTTGCTGACTATGACAGTCTGCATTTTGAGCTGTGTTATTATCAAGGTATTGAATTTGCCATCGCGCAGGGTTTGACGCGCTTTGACCCCGGTACGCAAGGTGAGCACAAGCTGATACGCGGCTTTGCGCCAACGCTGACGCACTCGTTGCACCATGTTTACGACGCGCGTTTTGCCACGCCGATTCGGCAGTTTTGTGTACAAGAGGCGCAAGCGGTGCAGGCGTATTATGCTGACGCGCTGACTGCCTTGCCATTTAACGCTGATTATCTGGCAAAACGAGGATTGGGCTAAATGTGGCAAGCAGACCCACAAGATCGGTATTGTCGGCAGCAAGCAGGTGTATTGGCAGATTGGTTGGCGGCGGATGGTTCTTTGACCGCGCGGTTAGAGGCGTTGTCGGGCAATCGGCTGTTGGTCATGCCAACGTTTGAGGGGCGGATAACGCTGGATTTGGCGGATAAACGTGCGCTGAATTTGCCATCACGGCCGCAATCGGCGTGGCTACGTGAAGCAACGTTGCTTGGGCAAGTGGGTGATGATGGCACGGCGCAAGCGTGGGTGGCGGCGCGTTCGGTGTTTCCGTTTGCCAGTTTAACCAAAGACGCGCGTAAGCTTACGCGGCTTGGTGGTACGCCCATTGGCTATGTCATGTTTGGGCGCGGCGGCGCGGTGTTGGCAGCGCGTTGGCTGACGCGGACGGCGCAAGGCTGGCAGCGCAGCAGTGTGTATGATTGGCAAGGGCGGCGTGTGCTGATTAGCGAAACATTTTTGCCAGCATTTGTTGATTTTTTGCAGCACCCATCGGGTCTGTCAAATGAGCACCCACCAAGCCCAACCCCCGTATAAAATCCGTCCAATTCGCTGATTTGCGCTAGGCGTGAATCCATGATTCATGCTACACTGTGACGCAAATTTTTTACCGCGCCTATTGTGCCGACTACCGACACAGGTGCTGCTAGCGATTGTTTTGGTTATTGTAAAAAGGGTGCTACCATGTTTAAGGCTATCACGATTCACGAGTTTGACCCCGAGCTTGCTGCGGCAATGGACGCAGAAGCCAAGCGTCAAGAAGACCACATTGAGCTGATTGCGTCAGAAAACTACTGCTCACCTGCGGTGATGGAAGCACAGGGCAGTGCGCTGACCAACAAATACGCCGAAGGCTACCCTGGTAAACGCTACTACGGCGGCTGTGAACACGTTGATGTTGTTGAGCAGTTGGCGATTGACCGGGCCAAAGCATTGTTTGGCGCAGACTATGCCAACGTGCAGCCACACGCAGGCAGCCAAGCCAACAGCGCGGTGTTTTTGGCACTGCTACAAGCAGGTGACACCGTCATGGGCATGAGTCTTGCCGATGGCGGCCACTTGACCCACGGCGCGCATGTGAATTTTTCGGGCATCAACTATCACGCGGTACAATACGGCATTGATAAAACCACAGGCCAAATTGACTACGACGAAGTGGCGCGTTTGGCACAAGAACATAAGCCCAAAATGATTATCGCAGGGTTTTCGGCATACAGCCAAGTGGTTGATTGGCAAAAATTCCGTGACATCGCCGACAGTGTGGGCGCGTATTTGATGGTTGATATGGCGCACGTGGCAGGCTTGGTGGCAGCAGGCGTCTACCCAAGCCCCGTACAAATCGCCGATGTCACCACCACCACCACCCACAAAACCTTGCGCGGCCCACGCTCTGGCTTGATTTTAGCCAAAGCCAACCCCGAGATTGAGAAAAAACTTAACTCAGCGGTGTTCCCCGGTAACCAAGGCGGCCCTTTGATGCACGCCATTGCCGCCAAGGCGGTTTGCTTTAAAGAAGCCATGTCAGATGACTTCAAAGCCTATCAACGCCAAGTGCTGGCCAATGCCAAAGCGATGGCAGAGGTCATCGCACAGCGCGGTTATGACATCGTATCTGGCGGTACTGAAAACCACCTGATGCTCATTAGCCTTATCAAGCAAGACATCACGGGTAAAGACGCGGACAAATGGCTGGGCGATGCCTACATCACCGTCAATAAAAATGCCGTGCCCAATGACCCCAAATCACCGTTTGTGACCTCAGGGATTCGGATTGGTACGCCTGCGGTGACCACGCGTGGCTTTGGTGAAGCCGAGGTGCGCGATTTGGCAAACTGGATTTGTGACGTACTTGACAGCCGCGGCGATGAAGCCACCATCAAGGCTGTGCGCGAAAAAGTCCAAGCCGTGTGTGCCAAATTCCCTGTCTATGAATATGCCAGCGGCTTAAACTAATCTGTTTTGGGTGATATTTGATAAAAAACCACTGTCAATGGACCGTGGTTTTTTTTGTGCCTGCCTAGCCATGCGCCTATCTACAAGGCTTGTGCGCAAACAACCGCCCAATCTGGCAGTTTGGTGCATGGCGGTTTTTGGTTTAAGCTTTGGTGTTGTACTGTTCGTCAAGCTCGCCCAGTAGTTTGACGGTTTTGTTAAGACCATGCATGAGCTGCCCAAGCAGCACCTGTTGTTTGGTGAGCAAAATCACAATCATGGGCTGATGGGCGTTGGGTACAGCGCTGATCATGATTTTGCCGTTTTCGGCATCCAAAATCACCGAGCGACAGCCGATTAGGTGTGCTTCGGTGACCAAGGCTTGCACCAGTGCCAAAATTGAGCTACCGACAGCAGATAATTTACCACCGTCATAGTTTTGTTGGAACAGTGAAATTACCTCAAAGCCGTCGGTAGATGCCAACAACACGCCGTCTAAACCATTGGTGCTGACCAACAAATCTTGTAACGCATCTTTGGCCAAAGACAAAAAACGCTCGTTGGGTTTGACGCGGTTTTCCATATTAAAAATATTATCGCTCATACGCTAGTTTCCATCAATTTTTAAAATTCAAATAACACGATTGCGACTTGGCAAGTCTATGCCATTTCAGATAACTCAAGCGATGCAATGATGGTGTCAACCAACAACAAGACATCTTCACGCTTACGCATATCGACAGGGAAAATAGGTAGATTTTTTTGGTGCTCTGCCAACCAGTCCCGATAAATGGCAAAATCGCGCTCGGGGGCTTTATCAACTTGGCTGACACCCACCACAATGCGTCCGTTATAGATTTTGCTAAATGTGTCAAGGTAGTTTGCCAAATCCGCGATTGGGTCAGCAGCAGAATGATCAATCAATAAAATCACACCCAACGCGCCTTGCGAGAGGATTGGCCAAATGAAGTTAAACCGCTCTTGCCCTGGTGTGCCGTACAGCCCAATGCTTGCGCCGCCATCTAGCATCAGCTCACCGTAATCCATGCCGACAGTGGTCAAGGCTTTGGTATTGGTTTGTAGGTCGGTGTTTTTGGCCTCAGTTGAGACCACAGGGATATCTGATAGGCTGGCGATGGCTTGGGTTTTGCCCGCGCCCATCGGTCCGCTAAATACGATTTTAAGGCGTTGCATGGGAGTTCCTAACAGGTAGATGACGCAGCAAGTGTATGCGCGTTGTGAACGATGTTTGCGCTATGATACCTTAATTCCCAATAAACTGATAAGGATTTGTTGCTAAACGGTGGCAAAATTAACATTGGGCGGCAAATTTTGCCCCCACCGGCGGCTATAGCCCAAGCTTGCGCCGCAAGCGCGACAAAAAGCCGCCCATATTGCCTTTGGGCAAATCCGCCTCAATGCTGCTGGTAGATGGGACAGGCGGTGCGCTTGGCGTTGGGGCAGGCTGGCTTGGCGTTGGGATGGGTGTTGATGCGGCAGGTTTTGTGATAGGGGCGACAGGTGCTAGGGGTGCGGCTAGGTTGGCACTTGGTGCGGTAGGCTCAGCATGGGCAAGGGCGTGACCTGCCAAAGCTTGGTACACGTGGTCTTGCAGCACACCTGCTGCCAACAAAGCTGCCCATGTGTGGCGTGCCGTATCGCTGTCGATATTCGCCCGTTGGGCGGCTTGGACAGGGCTTAGGGCTTGCCGCTCCCAAATCGCTTGTAACAACAGACGGTTGTGGCGGTGTGCATCCGCTTGCGGCTTGACCCAGCTGGTCAGTGTGCTGGCAGGCAAGCTATCTACCACAGGTGCTAATACATCAAAGTGCGTTAATGCCTGTTGCCAAAGCCACTGCACCATATCTTGCGCGTGGGGCTTGACGGCACTGGGCAGTGAGCCGACTGTCGTCAGCTGCCAATCGCTGTTGGCAGCAAACGCCGTATCAGTGGACGGTGTGTAGATTTTTTGGTGTTTGGGTGCTAGATAGACCAGCGTTTGCCCATCAAGGTTTTGGATGGCCCAAATTTTGTCTTGGATTTTGCTGCGGTCATGGACTTGGCAAATCAGCTGGATAAAGGCGCGGCGTTGGCTGGTATTGTGTACCGCTGTAGGCTGTGCGGTGGCTTGGGCGGCAGGGTCAGGGGCAGCAGGTGTGGTGGTTGGTGTGCTGTCAGTAGTTAGCGCACTAGATGCAGCACGATGCTTTAAAATATCATCCAGCGTGCGCGGTTGGGCAGGTTGGCTGGTAGGTGGCTGGCTTGGCTGTGTGCTGGGCGGATTGGTTGCCGCTGACATTAAGCCGCCAGCGGTTAGGTCGCTGACCGATGCAGATTGGGGGGGTGTGGGTCGGGGTATGGCTTGTGGATTGCCGCCAAGGCTTGCCATGTGTGCGTACAGCCAACCGCTGAGCTCATTGACTTCTTTGAGCGGTAACACCAAGGTATCACCGACAATACCGCCTTGCTCATTTGCTGCACGGTCGATATACAACGCGGCGGTGTCAGCTTTGCTATTGAGCAGCTTCACCACGCTATCAGCATGGCGAAATTCTTGATTGATCATAAACAAATCAATATTGGGATGATTGGCAGATACCCATTCCAAATCTGCCTCAAGGCGCAAAATCACACGCAAATAGCCTTTGAGCATGACTTGATCTGCCGAGCGAATGCCGACCAGTGCAATGCGCAATACCTTTTTGATTGATAAATCATCCGCGGCATTTATGGGCATGGTCAGGTCTCCAGTGGCAACGTTTTGGTTTAGTAAATTCTAGCAGTTTGTTTAGATATTATATGCAATCAGCAAGCCGCGGTGTCGGTACAGCGGCAAAATAGGTTAAAAAATTCGCCAAATGTCAGGCAGATTGTAGCAATTTTCTAACCAATCATCCAACCATTGCACCTGCTAAACACCGCCGTTTGTCGCTGATTTTTGTTTAAGTTTTGTCAAATCTTTGCCGCCTAGGGCGCTGATAGTTAGCCGCGGGTGCGATAGCTAGCCGTGCCTTGGCACAAAGACCAAAACACCACAAACCCCCGAGTACCAGCAAAAAACCCCAATGCTAACGGGCGCACGCTTTGGGCGGTACGGTATTGACAACAACGTTTAAATCCGCCAAGGCGAACAACGATTGCACCTGTTTTTGGGCGTTGTCTGTCGCCAGTTTCAAGATATCCGCGCGGCACGCCGATGACAACACTTGACGTTTGCCGACGGTTTGCGCCTGTGCAAACAGCTGCGGATCGGCGCTGAACATATTAAACAGCCCCGTGTTGATGTCGTACACCTCGATGTTGTCAAGATACGCCTCAAGCACCTGCGCAGGCGGTAAGGTGATGGTGACATTGCGTGTTTCAGGTTCAACGTGCACATTGGCAGGTGTCAGCTGGCTTAAGTCAATACCGGCTTGCACACGCCCATGCGCGACAAACAGGGCTTTTTGGTGGTCTTGCCACAGCGCGTACCAGTTGCCTTCTTTTTGACTGGTGATGACGGTATCAACGTTGTAGACCACGGTTTGTAAGCGGTTGAGCGTTTGGATTTTGCTAATGACACCCTCGCGGCTGATGGTCTCCACTGGAGCAGGTTGTGAATTACGCCAATACAAGGCCAAGCCACCCAGCAAAGACAAAGCGATCAGCGTCAAGAGCAATAAAGATAACCATCGCCCAAACGTTGAGGTAGGCTTTGCGGTGGGGCGTGGATCAGTGGGCGGTGTTGAAGTGGGTTGCATACAGTCTCCGTATGGCGTAAATTTTTGAAAGATACAGGCAAAATAAAATCAAGGCAAAACCCATAAAACAACAAAAAGATTAAGCAAAATTATAAATGTTAGTAAGTATCAGATACAGTAACGACAAGGCGTGTAAAGCAAAATTTAGCGATATTTTACACAACCGCAACCGATCGCCCGACTTACTCACACACAAGGCAGTAAAAACTGCTACAATACGCGGCAAATCATTGCATAGTGGCATATCGCTAGGTTTGATAATTTTTTAAGCGTCCAAGCTTGAGCCACTGCCTGCAGTTTTTGATGATCAACAATCAATTTTTACTTGTTATTTGTTAAATATTCAAGGTGACCCATGCGCGCCAGCCAATTTACCTTTGCTACCCTCAAAGAAATCCCTAGCGATGCCGATATCGTATCAAGCCAGCTGATGATTCGTGCAGGCTTGATTCGCAAATTGGCATCGGGGCTGTACACATGGCTGCCGATGGGCTTGCGCACGCTCAAAAAAGTGCAAACCATCATCCGTGAAGAGATGGACGCAGCAGGCGCGCAAGAGCTATTGATGCCTGTCACCCAGCCTGCCGAGCTGTGGCAAGAATCGGGACGGTTTGGTGCGTATGGCCCAGAATTGCTGCGTTTTCAAGACCGCCACCAGCGCGATTTTGTTTTAGGCCCCACCCATGAGGAGGTCATCACGGATATCGCGCGCGCCTTGCTCAAAAGCTACAAACAGCTACCTGTGAATTATTACCAAATCCAAACCAAATTCCGCGATGAAATCCGCCCACGTTTTGGCGTGATGCGCTCGCGTGAATTTATCATGAAAGATGCGTATTCGTTTCATGTCAATCCCGATTCGTTGCAACAAACCTATGGTGTGATGTATCGCGCATATAGCAATATTTTTACGCGCTTGGGGCTGGATTTTCGCGCTGTACAAGCCGATACTGGCGCGATTGGCGGCTCTGCGTCCCACGAGTTTCAAGTGCTGGCAAGTAGCGGTGAAGATGATATCGTCTTTTCAGACACGTCGGATTTTGCCGCCAATATTGAGCTTGCCGAAGCCGTAACCGTGGATGCTTATCAACGCGCTTTGGATCGTATCGAGTTTGGCCAAGGCACGCAAAGCAAGCAAGACGTTGCCACCCCCGATATGCCGACCTGTGAGCAAGTGGCCGCCCACCTTGATATTCCGCTAAGCCAAACCGTCAAAACCTTGATTGTAGAAGGTGAGCCTACTGAGGACGGCGTGCCAACATTGGTTGCGTTGGTGCTACGCGGTGACCACACGCTAAATGAAGTTAAAGCCGAAAAATTGCCACAAGTCAAAGTACCTTTGACCATGGCAAGCGAGGCGGCAATGGCAGCAGCAGGACTACACAAAGGCTATATCGGCGTGTTTGATTTGCCCATGCCTGTCATCGTAGATCGCAGCGCGGCGGTGCTATCGGACTTTGTCAGCGGTGCCAATCGGGCAGGATTTCATGCCACAGGCGTAAACTGGCAACGCGATGCCGAGGTCAGTGCAGTGGCAGATATCCGTAACGTCGTTGAGGGCGACCCGTCACCCGATGGGCAAGGCACGTTGCGCATCCGCCGCGGTATCGAGGTTGGGCATATTTTCCAACTTGGTGACAAATACAGCCGCGCGCTGAATGTCACTGTCACTGGCGAAGACGGCAAGCCTGTTACGCCGTTGATGGGCTGTTATGGCATTGGCGTGACGCGCATTGTGGCAGCAGCGATTGAACAAAACCACGATGAGCGCGGTATTATTTGGAATATCAGCACAACAGGTGAGAGCATTGCGCCATTTGATGTGGTGATTGTGCCGATGATCAAAGGTAAATTCAAAGACGCAGTACAAGACCCTGCCATGCAGCTGAGCGAACAGCTATACGCAACCTTACAAGCGCGTGGTATGGATGTGCTACTTGATGATCGCGATGAGCGCGCAGGCGTGAAGTTTGCTGATTTGGAGTTGATTGGTATTCCGCACCGTGTGGTAATTGCTGATAAAAACATTCACGATGACCCTGCGCAGACTCTTTATGAATACGTCAATCGCCGCGACGGCGCAAAACACTTGCTCACCTTAGCGCAGCTGCTAGAAAAATTGGCTTAATTTTATTTTAAGTAAAATAATTCATGGAACATTAGCAACAATTCGCGGATTTGTTTACAGCTCTGTTATAGTCAATCGGTCAGCAACATGGCAAAATGTAATGCTAGACCGATTGACGGTTGGGCGCATCGCCCAATCGTTTTTATCCTTAAAATAAAATTTCAAACCATTTTAACCTAAATTTGGCCATAAATTGGGTGACGGATTTTTCATGCATTACAAACAACTGACCGCAAGCCTGCTGACACTGATTTTGGGCGGCAGTGTCTTGTTGCAAAGCTACCACCGCGCGATCGCCGCGCAAGACCCCCAAAGCGTCAGCGCAGGCAGCCAAGCGCCCACCAACGCGCAGCGCCAAGTCACGCGCGATATCGCCGCACGCCTAGACCGCAGCCATTATTTGGACAAGCACCTCACCACCGCCACAGGCAAAGAGATTTTGACCAATTATTATGAGGCGCTAGACCCCAATCACAGCTTGTTTTTGCAAAGCGATATTGATGAATTCAACCGCAAATACGCCAATCAATTTGCCGATATGCTCAAGCGTGGCGACTTAAACGCCGCCTTTGACATCTACAACCGCTATCTAGAACGCGCCAATCAGTACTATGACTATGCGCAAAAATTTTTGCAAACGCCCGTCAATCTCAAGCGCAATGACAGCGTGATCATTGACCGCGAAAAATTGCCGTACTTTGCCAATACCGACGCGCAGCGCACGTTTTGGCAACAGCAGCTGACCTATCAGCTGATTGGCATGACCATCAACCAAGAAGAAGAAAAAGCCAAAGACCAATTTTTTACCGCCAACGCTGGGCAATACGATGCCGCCGATTTGGTAAAAAACGAAACCCGCACGCCCAGCCAAATTCTTGCCAATCGCATCAAACGCCAACAAGGGCAGATGGCACGGCGCAACACCGACCAACGCGTCGAGACGTTGCTCAATGCCGCGATGGCAGCGTATGACCCCCACAGTAGCTATTTTGCGCCCACCCAAGCCACCGAAATACAAATTCAAAACAGCCTTGAGCTGGTCGGGATTGGCGTGTCCATTCAGCCTGACCGCAAAAACCCTGACTACACGCGTATCATGAGCTTAGTCGATGGCGGGCCTGCCGCGCGTTCGGGGCAGATTAAGCCCAATGACCTCATCATCGGCGTTGCCTCAGAAGGCAGCAATATGGTTGATACCGTGGGATGGTCGACCCGTGAAGTCGTCAATTTGATTCGCGGTAAAAAAGGTTCGACGGTGACCATCCGCGTCAAATCGCAAAACGCGCCTGATAGCGCGGCGCGTAACGTGAGCTTGGTGCGTGATGTCATCAAACAAGACGACACAGGCGTGACCCAGCGTGTGGTTAGTGTGACTGACAACCACGGCACACCTAAGCGCATTGGCGTGCTTGAAATTCCAAGTTTTTATCTAAACTACAAAGCCCGCCGCGCAGGCGAAAGCTATCGCAGCGTCAGCATTGATACCGAAAACGCCCTCAATGCCTTGAATGCACAAAACATCGACGGATTGGTGGTGGATTTGCGCGACAATCCCGGTGGATCGCTTGATGAAGTCTCCAAAATGATTGGTATGTTTGTCAAATCAGGGCCGACCGTGCAGATTCGCGACAATCGCGGCAATGTGCAGGTGTATGAAGACCAAGACGGCGGCAGCCAAGTGTATGCCGGCCCCATGGTGGTGCTGATTAATGGCGGATCAGCATCGGCAAGCGAGATTTTTGCCGCAGCGATGCAGGACTACGGGCGCGCGTTGGTGGTTGGTAGCACCACCACAGGCAAAGGCTCAGCGCAAATTCAGCTGGACAACTTGCCGCTTGGCTCAGCAACCTTGACCCAGCGCAAGTTTTACCGTATCACAGGCGGTAGCACGCAAAACAAAGGCGTAGTGCCTGATGTGTCACTGGTCAATATCTATGACGGGTTGGATTTTGGCGAGCGTTATATGAAAAATCCGCTACAGTGGGATACCATCCGCGCTGTGCCGTTCATGCCTGCAGGCAACTACAGCACCGATACCGTACAATCACTGGTGCAAGCGTCCAAACAGCGGCAAGCGCGTGACCCGCAGTTTGTTTATTTAGAAAAACTCAACGCCATTCGTAACGAAGAAGACGACAAAAAACCCGTCAAGCTTGATATTGACGATCGCCGCGCCTATCGCTTGCGCCTTGAACAAGAAACATTGGCCGCAGAAAACCAACGCCGCCTAGCCACGGGGCAAACGCCATACCGTGATTGGGCTGCCTACCAAGCCGCGCAAGATGCCGAGCTAGAAGCGCGTAGCCGTATGAAACAAGCCGAGCGTCCCAAACTGCCCGAAAGTGAAGCGTTTATCCAAGAAGCGGCACGCGTCATGCTAGATGGCTTGCAGCCGCCCAAAGCCAGCCGCTAGCCACGTGTAAGCCATAGCGTACAAACATTGACGCTGTGGCGGCTACCATCTGACCGTGCATTTTGTCATAATGGGCTCAACGGCAGCAGTCACCAGAACCAAACGGCTCAAGTGGCTGGACTCAAGGATTGAGATAGGGACAACATGCCGCCAAGGGAATGATTGTCAGGATGACAACACCAAGATGTGATGGGCAGGATGCCCAAATAGCTGGTAACCACCGTTCAGCACACAACAAAAACCCATCGATACCGATGGGTTTTTGTTGTCGTGGCTTGTTGGCAAGCGATTAGTGGTGATGACCACCCACCCCGTGCGCGTGACCATGTGCCAATTCTTCTTCACTGGCATCACGGATATCCACCACTTCAACATCAAAATGCAAGTTTTTGCCTG
Organism: Faucicola sp. SE7633; assembly: GCF_059264685.1. Lineage (NCBI taxonomy): Bacteria > Pseudomonadati > Pseudomonadota > Gammaproteobacteria > Moraxellales > Moraxellaceae > Faucicola > Faucicola sp. SE7633. The sequence continues at coordinate 19,285 of NZ_JCADBW010000011.1, forward strand.
CCAAGGGATGGTTGGCATCAACAATCACCACATCGGGCTGTACATCACGCACTGTCACCAAGATGATATCGCCATCTTCAGTTTCTGATTGAAATTGCATGCCCGGTTCGATGGTGTCCACACCCTCAAAATTGGCGCGTGGCACTTCTTGTACCGCAGCGTCGTCGTATTCGCCATACGCGTCCGCAGGTGCGACTGACGCGGTGAACTTATCGCCAACGTTTTTGCCCAAAAGTTGGTTTTCTAGGCCTGGAATGATATTTTGGTGACCGTGTAAGTAGGTCAAAGGTTGGTCAGAGGTTGATTGATCAATGATGTTACCGTCATCGTCTTTTAGCGTGTAATGAAATTGTACCACGCTGTTATTACCGATTTGTGCCATGAGATTTTTCCTTAAACAGTTAATTAAAAAAGTAAGTTAATTAAAATTTACTATTAAAATCCGCGCATAGCTTGCGTTATTTTAATCCAATTGCTCAAACAAATCCCCAACAAGGCTGGACTGTCGCACTATACGCACCTGTGGGGTCTGATTGGGCATATTTCACCACAAAGCTGTGTAACAATATAGCATAACAGTATAGCGCGATTGTGTTATTCTGGCCGAGCAAACCCTAGCCAGTACAAACGGCACAACCAATCACAACCAACCGCGATGCAGCAGCACGCGCTTGATTTGGGCGTAGATGACAGGCGCGGCAACCAGCCCTGCAATGCCAAATGTCGCCTCAAACAACAGCATCATCACCAACAACTCCCACGCGGCGGCATGGATGCGTTGCCCGATAATTTGCGCGTTTAAAAAGTACTCAAGCTTGTGAATGCTGACCAGCCAAGCCAGCGACGCGAGGCTAACCCCCAAGCCGTGCGTTAGGCTAAGCAGCACGATGATGATGTTGGATACCAAATTGCCGACCACAGGAATCAGCCCACAGGCAAAGGTAATTAGCACCACCGTCCATGCCAGCGGCAATGGATGCCCAACCATTGGCAAAATACCCAGCAAATAAATGGCCGTCAGTAGCGTGTTAATGATCGAGATTTTGACCTGTGCAAAAAACACTTCGCCAAACACACGGGTAAGCTCATCAAACTGTTCACGCACGTAACGGGCAACGGGCGACAATGGCGCGCGTGGGCGCGGTGGGATTTGTACCGCCATCATCGAGCCAATCACCGTACCAATCAGCACATAGCCAAAACCGCGCAAGGTGTGTATCCCGGCAATTTGCAGTTGTGGCGCGTAAGTTTTGACCATGGCCAGCAGCTGTGTTTGCAGCATATTGACTGAGCTTGGCACATGGCGCGCAACGTCATTGGGCAACATGCGGTGCAACTGGTCAAGCACCAAGGTGATTTGCTCAACCAATTTGCCAAACACATCGATGCTCATTTTTTCTGCCACCCAATCACTCGTTAGCACAACCAGTAGCGATGTAATTAGTAGCCAACTGACCAACGCCAGCCATTCGGCAAGCTGACTGGTTTGAAATCCAAACCAATTAGGGCGCAGATACGCCATTTGTTTGCGTAGCCAGTTGGCGATGCTGCGCGTCAAAGCGTACGCAATCAGCGCAGAAAACATCACCAACGTCAAATGCAGCAGCAACACAGGCAACCACATGACCACCACCCCACCGATGGCAAGCAAAAAGGTTTTGACAGTGGGCAGGCGCGCGTTGGCAGGCACGGCAAGCGGTTGTGGGTGGGTGGTGGTGTGATTGGTGGTTGGTGTGGGCTTGGACATGCGGATTAAAAAGCAAAAAAACAGGTGTTGCGTGTGGATTTGGTTGTCATCAACATTGTACGGTAAGCCATTGGTACAATGCCACGCCAAATTGGTGGAATTTTGTCACGCAATCTTGTCAGGTTTTTACTTGCCGCCAAGCTGTGAGTTTGGCTTGCGCCGCTGGCTAACACCTTACCAAATCACTGAGCAAAATCGCCAAATGGGGCAAAATCGGCTACAATAGCGGTTTTTTATTGCTGCGTTTTAAACAACTTATTTTTTGTCACAACCGAGTAGCCACCCATGAGTTTAGCCAGCGAAGTCGCCAAACGGCGCACGTTTGCCATCATCAGCCACCCCGATGCGGGTAAGACCACCATGACCGAAAAGCTGTTGCTGTGGGGGCGCGCGATTCAGACCGCAGGTGAGGTCAAAAGCCGCAAAACCGACAAGCACGCCACATCCGACTGGATGAGCATGGAGCAAGAGCGCGGTATTTCTATCACCACCTCAGTGATGCAGTTTCCGTACGCAAAGCACATGATTAACCTGCTTGACACCCCAGGGCACGCGGATTTTAGTGAGGATACCTACCGCACCTTGACGGCCGTTGATAGTGCGTTGATGGTCATTGACGGTGCAAAGGGTGTGGAGGAGCGCACCATCAAGCTAATGGAAGTCTGCCGTATGCGCGACACGCCGATTATCTCATTTGTCAATAAACTAGACCGTGAAATCCGTGACCCGTTGGCACTGCTTGATGAAATCGAGGACGTGCTGAAAATTCGCTGTGTACCGCTAACGTGGCCGATTGGCATGGGGCAGGACTTTGTCGGTGTGTATCATTTGGGCGAGAACAAAACCTATATTTACCAAAAAGGCTTTGGCACACAGCTGATTGAGATTGAGCAACGCGACGGCTATGACTACCCCGACATTCGCCAAAAAATTGGTGATATCGCGTTTCGTGAGTTTGAAGAGAGCCTTGAGCTTGCCCAAATGGCGCATGAGGACTGGGACAGCGCGGCATTTTTGCGCGGTGAGCAAACGCCCGTGTTATTTGGCACAGCGTTGGGCAATTTTGGCGTGAATATGGTGCTTGATACCTTGGTTGCGCACGCGCCTGCGCCCAAAGACCATGCCACCACCCAGCGCATGGTCCAGGCCGATGAAGCAAAATTCTCAGGCTTTGTGTTCAAAATCCAAGCCAATATGGATCCCAAACACCGCGACCGTATCGCCTTTATGCGCGTGTGCTCAGGCAAATATGAAAAAGGCATGAAAATGAACCACGTGCGCATTGGCAAAGAGGTGCGTATCGCCGATGCTTTGACGTTTTTGGCAGGCGACCGTGAGGCACTAGAAGAAGCCTATGCAGGCGATATCATCGGGCTACACAACCACGGCACGATTCAAATTGGCGATAGCTTCACCGAAGGCGAGGTATTAAACTTCACTGGCATTCCGCACTTTGCGCCCGAGCTGTTTCGCCGCGTGATTTTAAAAGACCCACTTAAATCCAAACAGCTACAAAAAGGCCTACAACAGCTGTCAGAAGAAGGCGCGACGCAAGTGTTTATGCCGCAAATCAACAACGATTTGATTTTGGGCGCGGTGGGGGTGCTACAATTTGAAGTCGTTGCCCATCGCCTTGCCGAGGAATACAAAGTGCAATGCACGTTTGAGCCCGTCTCCATCGCCACTGTGCGCTGGGTACACTGTGATGACGCCAACGAGTTTAACAAGTTTAAGAAAAAAGCCCACGACCAGCTATCTGTCGATGGCGGCGGCTACTTGACCTACCTTGCGCCAAGCCGCGTCAATCTGCAACTCATGCAAGAGCGTTATCCCGATATCACCTTTTCGGCAACGCGCGAGCATTGATAGCGCGGCATACAAAAACGGCTTTGGCAGTTTGACCAAAGCCGTTTTTTATGGCGAAAACATTTTTTACTAAGCGATTCACTGAGCCGTTTTAAATCTGGATGCCGTACTGCGCGCACATCGCTGCCAAGCCGCCTGCATAGCCTTGACCGACCGCGCGGAATTTCCACTCACCATTGTGGCGGTACACCTCACCAAAGACCATCGCGGTTTCGACTGAATAATCTTCTGCCAAGTCAAAGCGCACCACCTCTGCACCTGTGTCTTCATTGACCACGCGGATAAAGGCGTTTTGCACCTGGCCAAAGTTTTGGTTGCGTGCTTGTGCGTCATGAATGGTCACGGTGATGACGATTTTATCGACATCGGCAGGCACTTGGGTGAGGTTTACCTTGATAACCTCATCGTCGCCATCGCCCACACCGCTGCGGTTGTCGCCTGTGTGTTCGACCGCGCCTTCAGGTGAGCGCAACTGGTTATAAAAAATAAAATCGTGGTCACCGCGCACCTTGCCGTTTGCGCCCAGCAAAAACGCGCTGGCATCAAGGTCAAATTCTGCGCCTGAAGTCACGCGCTCATCCCAGCCTAGACCAATCAGCAAACGGCTCAAGGATGGGTCAGTTTTTGATAGTGATAAGTTGCCGCCTTTATTCAATGAAATTGCCATGTTTCAATCCTTATTGAAGTTTGATACGATAAATGGATACCGTTTTTGAAATTTGCCCTAAAAACAGCCCGTGGCTAGGCTGTATAAATTCACTTTAGCACAGTCTTTGCGATATGAAAGCAGGTTTTTGTAACTTGTTATTTTTACGCTTTATTTGCGCCCCCGTGTCCAGCTAAAGTTCCAGCCAAATTGTCTGTCCATGGATTTATGCCCGTCAAAATACTGATTGACGCGCTCGACTTGGATGCTGCCGTTTTGGTTAATCAGCCGCGCAATCGCACACATGCCAAGGTGACTGCTGCCTTCGGTCAAGGGGGTTTCAATCAGCGGTTGGTCGGGAATGTGCAAGGTCGCCACGCCATCGGTCTGCGCCCAGTTGGGCACGCCTTCGTAGATAAAGGCATAAATCAGCACCTCGCGGATATGTTGCCAGTAGCGGCCATTGATATCCAGCCATTCACCGCTGGCAGATGCGCCTGTGCGGTCATCGGCGCGCAAACGCACAAATGGCGCAGCATTGAGGTCGCCAAACGTGCCGCCCAAGGCTTGAATGACGTACTTGTCACCGTGTTGCAGGGCGACAAACGCGCCCAAATCCAAATCAATGCCGCCCGACGCTTTGCCAAACAGTTGGCTAAGCGTGCCGCGGCTGGGCGTGGTTGCGCGTTGATTCCAATTGAGGTTGATGGCAATGTCGCCAAAATTGTCGCGCTTGCTTAGATTGATGCTAGATTGCTGCTTGGTCAAAGTCACTTTGCTAAGATTGAGCGTGCTTTTGGGCGTAGGCGGTGGGGTTTTGGTGGGTGTAGGCGTGGGTGGTGGCGCGTCATCGGCGATTTGTACGCCGTAATATTCTGACAAAGGCTTAAGTCCACCATCAAAACCTTGCGCGACAAAACGCAGCTTCCACGCGCCTTGCCGACGGTACAACTCTGCCAAAATCAGTGCTTTTTCGTTGCGCCCTGCGGTGGTGACGCGGCATTGTGCCAGTGCTGTGCTGCCCTCAAACACGGTCAGCTCAATATCGCCCAATGCCGACAACGCGCGATCACTGGAGAATGCCAACGCGATTTTGTCAATCGCGGGTGGCTGCTGGGGCAAATCCACGTCAAACGCGCAATCGGTTTCATGCCCTGTGTAGCGCACGCGCCCATCATCGCTTTGGGTTTGCCCATAAAAAACCATGTCGCCATCGCCACGCACCTTGCCATCTGCCGCTAGCCGATACGCTGCGCAATCAATCGGCAATTGGCTAACCACCCGTAGGCGTAAATTGGTTGTTGGCACAGCGGTGTTTGCACCTGCCACCAAAACTTGACTCATAGCATATTCCTTTTATCATTCGTTGCCGTAAACCTGCGACTTCAGGCGGTGGATATAAGGCAATTGTTAAATGCGATAAGTTTTGCTATACTCATCTTACTATATTCAATGTCTTACATTCCACAATTAAGTTAAGACTAAATTGCGAGTACGCAGTAACTTAACTGGTAAGACGTTTCCAAACACACACTTAAGCTAATTCGTGTCTATGACAATCCTAACGGTAGGATTAGCTTAAAATAAGAATCTAAGATGTACGGTGTGTCGTACGGGCGGTTGCTATTGTCTTAGGTTTGCGGTGGGGCTTCACCGTCTTGCAGAAGGAATCCCCGAACGATAGGGAGGGGAGGAAGTCAATGTTACAGAGGTTTTAGCAATTTTGTTGCGATTTGTCTATGGTGAATTGGTAGCGTGCGCTGATATCACTGCGGCAGCTGTGTTAGCGTCGTGTTTGCGCTGTCAATGTTTGGTCTAACGCCACCAATGTATCAACCGCTTGCTGGGTGCTTAAAAATACCTGCCCCGACAAATTTTGTATCACAGGCGTGTGGGCAATCACGTCCATGACAGGCCCTTTGACCTCAGAAAAATTCAACGAAATATCACGCGCAAGCAAGGTTTGACCCAGCTCAACCAACATCTCTTGCGCGGTCAAATCAATGTGATTGACCGCTGACAACATCAGCACAACATGCCGACAAGCAGGGTGCGCACGCGCCATCGCGGTGATAAACTGGCGCACCGACTCGGCATTGCCATAAAACAGGCTTTCATCAACGCGAATCACCAACACATCGGCATGTTGGGCGACGTGATGACGCGCAATGTTGCGAAAATGCCCCGTATCACCGACTTGCCCGACCACCGCCATGTGCGGATGACTAGATTGCCAAATCAGCCCAGCAAACGACACCATAATGCCGACCACCAAGCCGATATTGAGCCCAAACAACAACACCCCAACCAACGCCACCGCAAACGCCAACGCGTCCAAACGGTCACGCGCGCGCGCTTGCCAAAACGTTGCCAAATCCACCATGCTGATAATCGACACCATAATCGTCGCGCCAAGCACGGCATACGGCAGCGGCGCAAGATAAGGTGCAAGCCACACCAACGCCAGCACCATCACCCCCACCGACAGCACGCTGGCAAGCGGTGACTGCGCCCCAGCATCGACATTCACCGCCGTGCGCGAAAACCCCCCAACCACCGTAAAGCTTTGCGTCACACCCCCTGCAATATTGGCCAGTCCCAGCCCCAACAGCTCACGGTTAGCGTCATACCGCTCATGACGCACGCGCGCAAAATTGCCTGCCACCGCGTCACTGGATACAAAACCAATCAACGCCATCAATGCCGCAGCAGGCAACAGCGCAATCAACTGCCCAAGCGGCAGCCCCGTCAGCGGTAGCACCACATGCGGCAAGCCTTGCGGAATATGCGCCACCGTTGCCACCCCATGCGCCGCAAAATGCCCGAGCGCACTGGCCACAATCGCCAGCACCATCACCCCCAGCGGCAGCACGCGCGTCACAACCGCCAGCGTTTTATCCGCCACTTGTCCGCCCAACCACCGCGCCAAATAATAGCGATTGACAAATAGCACACCAAACGTCACCGCTCCAACCAACAGCGTCGGCAAGTGCAACGCACCAAGGTGGGCAAAAAAACTCTCACCCATCGCAAGCAGTGTGTTGCCCGTGGTGTGAATACCCGTGACAAACTTAATTTGTCCCAAAAAAATCAACAACGCTGCACCACTGATGAACCCTGCCGTCACCCCACGACTGATAAACTGGGTAATCCAACCCAGCCGAAACACATGCGCAAGCGTCAATAGCCCACCCGTCAGCAGCGCAAGCCAACTGGCCAACCGCGCGTACTCAGCAGGCGGCAGGTGGGCGTACGGCTGCAACGCCTGCGCCGTCATAATCGCCGTAATCGCCACAGGGCCGACCGCATTGACCGCACTTGCCCCCACCCACGCATACACCAGCACAGGCACTACCGCGCTATACAGCCCGTACACAGGCGGCAGCCCAGCCAGCATGGCATAGCCCAAGCTTTGCGGAATCACCACCACACCGACCACCAGCCCTGCCAACACGTCTTGCGCCAACATCGGTTTGCGGTAGTCACGCACCCACGCAGGCACACCCAGCGCGCCAAACCGCGTGTTTTTTGATGGCCGAAAAAATCCGCCGTGCATCTAGACCCTCGCCAATCGCTGGTTACCTTACCACCCAAATAACCCACGAAAATTGTTTACAAAATTCGACTGGTAAAAATTTACCTCTATCTTAAAATTTAGCCCTATTTATAGCAACATTGATAAGCCGATGGCGCTTGTTAAACAACCATATGACAGTTATCCCAAGAATTTTAAACAAAAAGGAAGCCGCCATGAGCCAAACATCACAACATTTTGACGCGGTCAGTGCCATCATGCAAGACGTTAAATTTGCTATGCTGACCACCGTCACCGCCGAAGGGCACTTGCACGCTTGCCCGATGACCACCAACCACGTTGATTTGCCCGCGCGTGAGATTTGGTTTATTGGCGACAAAACCACCGAAACCGTCAAAGACATCCAACACAACGCACAGGTGAACCTCAGCTATACCAGCACAGACCACAAAAACTACCTATCCATCAACGGCCGCGCCGAATTGGTTGATGACGCGGACAAGCTTGACGAATTGTGGTCACCGATGTACAGCGCGTTTTTTGAACATGGTAAAGAGGATGTCAAGATTCAGCTGATTAAAGTCGTGCCCAACGGCGCAGAGTACTGGCTAAGCGGCAACAATGTGGTGAATTTTTTCAAAATGACCGCCGCGGCGGTGACAGGCGGTAAAATCGCTGACAGCTTAGGCGAAAACAGCGCGTTTAGTTTTTAACCGACGCTATCAAAGAACGCTAACCCCACCCATGTGGCAACCGCTGGCCAATCGCTGGCGGTTGTCTGACAAAACTGCCACCCCATCAAACCGCTTGCCCTGCCACAAAACCCGATGACCATGCCCATTGAAAATTGTAACCGCCCAGCCAACCTGTCACATCCAGCACTTCACCGATAAAATACAAATTTGGCTGCAGTTGGCTTTGCAGGGTTTTAGACGCGATATGGTCAGTTGCCACACCGCCGCGTGTGACCTCTGCCGTGCGGTAGCCTTCTGTCCCCGATGGCAAAACCTGCCAGTCATTGAGCGTATCACCCAGTGCGCTCAAGCGTTGGTCTTTGATATCACCCAAACGCGTGTTGGCGATGTCCGCCCACAGCAAGGCCTGCAAGGTTGCCAGCAGTTTTTTGGGCAGGGCAGGGCGGATGGCATCGGGCAGGACGTTGCGCAGCAAGGCGGTGGGTTGGCGGTGTTTGCGCGTCAATAGCCAATCGGTGGCATCAAGCTGCGGCAACAAATTAAGCGTAATCGGCTCACCCAGTTGCCAGTAGTTGGACAGCTGCAACATGGCAGGCCCTGACAAACCGCGATGGGTGAACAGCATCGCCAACTCAAACGCCGCGTGGGCATTGCTGGCTGTCACATTGACGCTTGTGCCTGCCAAACTGGCAAATGCTGCGCCCAATTGGTCGGTAAAGGTAAACGGTACTAAGCCTGCCGATGTCGGCACGCTATCATGCCCAAATTGCGCCGCCACTTGATAGCCAAAGCCTGTTGCGCCCATTGTTGGTATCGACAAACCGCCCGTGGCAATCACCAACGACTGGCCATACACGGTTTGCGGTGTTGGGTTGGGTGGGTTGGCAGCGGTTTTGGCGCGTTTATCGGCAACGGGGGCAACGTCTATGGCAAAGCTGTCATCGGTGCTCGCGCGGATGTCGGTTACCGCACGGCGCAGCGCGATGTGTACGCCGCTGGCATGGCATTCATCCAGCAATAGCTGCACAATATCCTTTGCGCTGTTCACACAAAACAGCTGCCCGTGGTCACGCTCATGATACGCCACGCCATGCGCTTCAACCAGCGCGATAAAATCCCATTGGGTGTATTGTGCCAAGGCAGATTTGCAAAAGTGCGGATTTTGGCTCAAATAATTGGTTGCATCAATCGACAGATTGGTGAAATTGCAGCGTCCGCCACCACTCATCAGGATTTTTTTGCCTGCCTTGTTGGCATGATCAAGTACCAACACGCGCCGTCCACGTTGGGCAGCGGTGAAGGCACACATCAGCCCCGACGCGCCTGCGCCGATGATAATCACGTCATAATCTGTCGTCATGGCGGTGGGTCTCCTGTGGGGCAGTGCTGCTGCCTATGCCTGTCTGTACTTACGTTAAGCGGCTAAACGCTAAGCGGCGAAAAAACAACAGCGTCAATGGCTGCATTGACGCTGTCAGAACTGGCATGGCCAACCCAATTGGCCAATCACGGCACACTGCTAGCGCGTGGTTTATTTTTTACGCGTAGGTCCAAGTAGCATACCGATTTGGCGACCCTCTAGCTTTGGTGGCTGCTCCACGTTTGCCACGCCTTCGGTGTCGGTGATGATACGCTCAAGCTGTTGTAGCCCGATTTGTTGGTGCGCCATCTCACGGCCACGGAAGCGAATGGTGACTTTGACCTTGTCTTGGTCTTCCAAAAACTCAACGATTTTGCGTAGCTTGACTTGGTAGTCGGCCTCTTCAGTGCCAGGGCGCAGCTTGATTTCTTTAAGCTGGGTTTGCTTTTGGTTTTTCTTTGCTTCCTTGGCTTTTTGTTTTTGGTCGTACAGATGCTTTTTGTAGTCCATGATTTTGACCACAGGGGGCTTGGCATCAGGGACAATCTCGACCAAATCCAATTCCGCCTCGCGCGCCGCTTGTAGGGCGGTGCGGATATCGACCACGCCCATTTGCTCGCCATCGGCTTTGACCAGTCGCACCTCTTTGGCGCGAATCTCTTCGTTAATCTCTAAACGATTTGAACTCTTAATGACACTTACTCCTGTGTGGGTTGGGTAGGTAGCCGCCCTTTTTGGGCGACGGCTTGTTGTACTAACGCAATAAACGCCTCGACGCTCATCGTGCCAAGGTTTGTGCCCTCACGCGTGCGCACATTGACTTGATTGCTCTCAATTTCTTTATCGCCCAGCACCAGCATGTACGGGATACGCTCAAGGGTACGCTCACGGATTTTAAAGCCGATTTTCTCATTGCGCAAATCGGTGATGACGCGTAAGCCTGCTTGCTTGAGCTGCTCGGCAATCGCTTGGCAGGCCTCGGCTTGTTTGTCGGTGATGTTCATCACCACCACTTGATGCGGTGACAACCATGCTGGCATCCAGCCTGCATAATGCTCAATCAACATGCCGATAAAACGCTCAAACGAGCCCAAAATCGCGCGGTGTAGCATGACAGGCACGTCACGCTCGCCTTGTTCGTTGATATACTCGGCATCTAGGCGTGAGGGTAGGTTAAAATCTAACTGTAGCGTGCCACACTGCCACACGCGCCCCAAGCAGTCTTTGAGGCTAAATTCAATTTTAGGGCCATAAAACGCGCCTTCACCAGGTTGTAGCTCCCAGTCAAGTCCCGCACTGTCCAGTGCGTCGGCAAGGTCTTTTTCTGCCAAATCCCACAGCGCATCGTCTCCCACGCGCTTTTCAGGGCGTGTTGAGAGCTTCATTTGGACATCAGTAAAACCAAAGTCTTCATACACTTTTAAAGTCAAAGCGATAAAATCCGCCGCTTCTTGTTTGATTTGGGCATGGGTACAAAAGATATGCGCATCATCTTGCACAAAGCCGCGCACGCGCATGATGCCATGTAGCGAACCTGACGGCTCGTTGCGATGGCACGAACCAAACTCCGCTAACCGCAGCGGCAAATCGCGGTAGGATTTTAAACCTTGGTTGAACACCTGCACGTGGCAGGGGCAGTTCATCGGCTTGATGGCATAGTCGCGGCTTTCACTGGCCGTGGTGAACATATTGTCGGCGTAATTCGCCCAATGCCCTGATTTTTCCCACAAAACTCTATCAACGATTTGCGGTGTTTTGATTTCTAAATAGCCGTTGTCGCGTTGGACTTGGCGCATGTACTGCTCAAGCACTTGGTAAATCGTCCAGCCTTTGGGATGCCAAAACACCATGCCCGGTGCTTGTTCTTGTAAGTGGAACAAATCCAACGCCTTGCCGATTTTGCGGTGGTCGCGTTTTTCGGCTTCCTCGATGCGCTGAATATAAGCCGCCAATTGTTTTTTGTCCGCCCAAGCCGTGCCATAAATACGCTGTAGCTGCTCGTTTTTGGCATCGCCACGCCAGTATGCACCGCTCATTTTGGTCAGTTTAAATGCCTTTAAAAAGCGTGTGTTTGGCACGTGAGGGCCGCGGCACATGTCGATGTATTCTTGGTGATAATACAGCCCCATGGCTTGTTCATCGGGCATGTCATCAATGAGGCGCAATTTGTAGGTTTCGCCACGGTCTTGAAATACTTTGATGACCTCATCACGGGGGGTCATTTTTTTGATGACATCATAATCTTGGTTGATAAGCTCAACCATGCGCTGCTCAATTGCCGCCATGTCCTCGGGAGTAAACGGACGCTCACTGTAGATGTCATAATAAAAACCGTCCTCAATGACAGGACCGATAACCATTTTGACATCAGGATACAACTGCTTGACCGCATGTCCAAGCAAATGCGCGGTTGAGTGGCGGATAATCTCCACACCCTCAGGGTCTTTGGGCGTGATGATTTGCACATCGGCATCTTCGGTGATTGGGTCGCTGGCATCCATGAGTTTGCCATTCACACGCCCTGCGACGGTGGCCTTGGCAAGCCCTGCGCCAATGCTCTCGGCAACCTGCATGACGGTGGTTGCGCCGTCAAATTGTTTGATATCGCCACTGGGTAAGCGAATTGCGACCATAGCCCTTCCTTATTCGTTGCGCGTCTTGCATCATCATATCGTGCGCGCTTAAATGGGGTAGTATAGCAGATTTTGATAGGTTTTCACAATTGGGCATGGGCGTTAAGGCGGCAAGTTTTGCGGTATTGGCCGTGAAAAATGCGCTCACAGTGGTACGGTGGCTGGCTAAAATCTGTCACGATGGCATAACAAAAGCGGACTTAATTTTGTTGTGGCATTGTTTATATAATGGTCAATTTATCCCAAGATACGCAAAACATTGTCAAAGGTTTATTATGCCTGTTGATTTATCCCATACGTTAATTGTTGCGGTTTCAGCAACCGCGCTGTTTGATTTGACTGAATCTGAGGCGTTTTTTGAGCAGGCGCGCGCCGCTGACCCGACAACGGCGGCAGAAAAATTTCGCCAATACATGATAGCGCGTGAGCACATGCCGCTCAAAACAGGATCAGGCTATCCGCTGATCCGTGCACTCCTCAACCTCAACCGTTATCAGCCGCAAACCGAAACGCTCGATGCGGTCATACGGCCGCTGGTTGAGGTGGTGATTATGTCAAAAAACAGCCCCGACACGGGCATTCAAGTGCTCAATGCCTTGCGCGCGCACGGACTGCCGATTAGCCGCTCGGCATTCACCTCGGGGATGGGTGTGGCCGACTATGTGGCGGATTTTAATGTCGATTTGTTTTTGACGACCAACCATGCCGATGCACAGCAAGTCACCGATGCAGGCGTGTGCGCGTGTGCGATTTTGGACGCACCGCCCATTGACATGGCGGCGTTGGACACCGACCAGCTGCGCATCGCGTTCGATGGCGACGCGGTGCTGTTTGATGAGGCAGGCGAGCTGTTGTCACGCACCGAAGGGCTGCAGGCGTTTCATGATTTTGAAGACCGCATGAGCGATGTCCCAATGAACAAAGGCCCGTATGCCGATTTTTTGATCAAGCTGTCGCAGTTGCAACGTCGTCTGCCGATGTCATTGGTCATCCCACCGATTCAAATTGCGCTGGTGACCGCGCGTAACGCGCCTGCCGATGTACGCGCCATCAAGACTTTGCGCGAGTGGGGCGTGAATGTGGATTTGGCGTTTTTTTTGGGTGGGTTAGAAAAAACCGCGGTGCTCAAAACCTTTGCGCCGCATATTTTCTTTGATGATTCGATTCACAATTACGACGCTGCCAAAACTGTCGTGCCATCGGGGCTTGTGCCATATCGCAGTGAGTCGCAGCTGTTTGCCGCCATCAATCACGACGACGACCGCGCCTTTGCTCCGCCGCATATTACCCTGCCTGTGCGCAAGCCCAAGGCGCACAAGTCCAGCGCGGCTAAGCCGACTGTTAAATAATCAGCGGTTAAAACCGCGCTAAGCTATAGCTTGGCCGATGATAAAACCAGCTAGCAAATCGTTAATTAGCGATGTGGTGACTTAAATTTTTAAGAATCTAATTTTAAGGGTTTTAATGGATAACAACACATCGAGCGTAACAGCTTGGCAAAATAGAACCAAAACCATGCAACAGCTAGTGCAAGAGCTGCAAAGTTTTGCTGACCAAAACTTAACAGTTGTTGTGACCGACGATGCGGGCGCGACGTTTAAAACGGTCAAACTTGTCAGCAAAGGCTTTGTCAGCGATGCTCAAGACCCAAACGCGGCTGAAACCGTGTATGGCGCGTTACACATTTAGCCAGACTAAAAAAATCCGCCTAAGCCGCCGATTTTGCTATAATAACGGTTTTTTTAAGTCGTCAGCGTGTTGAATATCACCCCATCCAACGCGCCGACTGAGCCGACAAAATCCACGGAGACGCGCCCATGCCAACCCGCCAACCATCCCCCAGCACGCGCCATGATGCGCCCGATGACGCGGTAAATTTTGCCCATTATCCCATCAAAACCATCGGGATTTTGGGCGGTGGGCAGCTTGGGCTGATGCTGGCGCAAGCTGCGTTGCCGCTTGGGCTGCGCTGCGTGTTCTTGGAAGACGCGCCATTTGCGCCTGCGCGTCTGCTTGGTCAAGTGTACCGCACTGAGCAATTTGAGGAATTTGCCCGTGCGGCAGATGTCTATACGCTGGAGTTTGAAAATACGCCCGTCTCCTCAGCGCAGCTGTTGGCGCAAACCTCGGCCCTGTACCCACCGCCCGACGCGCTGGCGGTGGCACAAGACCGCCTCAAAGAAAAAGCCTTATTTAATCAATTGGATATCCCAACCGTACCTTATCAAGCTGTCAATAACAAAGCCGAATTGCAAGCTGCGTGTGAGGGGTTGGGCGTGCCGTTGGTACTTAAAACCAGTCACGGCGGCTATGACGGCAAGGGACAATTTGTTATCCAGACGCTTGCTGATATCGACACGGCATGGGATGAGCTTGGCAACGCGGTAAACGACGCGCCGCTGATTGCTGAGGGCTTTATCCACTTTATGCGTGAGGTGTCTATCATTGCCGCGCGCGACCCACACGGCAACGTGGTGTATTATCCCTTGGTGGAAAATCACCACCACCAAGGCATGTTGGCAAAAACCATAGCACCTGCGCCCGATAGCGACACACTAACTGCCGACGCACAAGCCGCTATCAAAAAATTGCTTGAACACCTTGACTATGTTGGCGTGTTGGCGTTGGAATTGTTTGTTACCCAAGACGGGCTGCTTGCCAATGAAATCGCGCCACGGGTGCACAATTCGGGGCATTGGTCGATTGAAGGCGCGGTCACCAGTCAGTTTGAAAACCATATCCGCGCGGTGGCAGGCCTACCGCTGGGCGATACGCGCACCGTCGCGCCGTCTGTCATGCTCAATATCATTGGTGAATACCCTGATTTGGCAGCGGTGACGGCAGTGGCAGGCGCGCATGTGCATTTGTATGATAAAGAAGAACGCGATGAGCGTAAAATCGGGCATATCACCGTCATGCCTGCCAACCCAAGCGAATTGGACGCACGGGTGGCGGACGTGGTGGCGTGTCTGCCCAATACCATGGGGTTGTGATTTGGGCGCATAGGACGCCAGTCGGGTGAGCGATGGCAGCATGCAACCGTTTAACCACTCATACGTCTCACACATCACCGAACGGTTTTTGCGATTGAAAGTTAAATTCGTCCAACCGCCTCCATCCTACGAATAGCCCTCAGCGGTTTGCTTGGTGTCTTATGGGGCTTTAAATAAATGGCGCATTTTGTAAACTCGGGGCTGGCAAAATATAATGTCAATTTGCCGCCCTCGTAATATTCGGTTTTTTCAACCTTGCTAAGTGGATAGCCAAATGCCGTCGCGCCTTTAAGCTGATAAGTAGTGATGGCTTTGCGCGTATCCTCATACCCTGTTTTTACTGTCTTTTTGCGGACAATCGAGCTTTTATCATTCGTTGCCGTAAAACCACCGCCTTTAGGAGGTGGATATAAGGCAATTGTTAAATGCGATAAGTTTTGCTAGACTCATCTCACTATATTCAATGTCTTACATTCCACAGTTAAGTTAAGACTAAATTGCGAGTACGCAGTAACTTAACTGGTAAGACGTTTCCAAACACACACTTAAGCTAATTCGTGTCTATGACAATCCTAACGGTAGGATTAGCTTAAAATAAGAACCTAAGATGTACGGTGTGTCGTACGGGCGGTTGCCATTGTCTTAGGTTTGCGGCAGGTCTAACCGTCTTGCAGAAGGAATCCCCGAACGATAGGGAGGGGAGGAAGTCAAAGCTGCCTTTGACTTTGTCTAAAACAATAATCGTCAAAACTGCACGTATCAAGCAACGGCACAAAAACGGGTGTCCACTCGACGGCGGCGTGACTGACCGCGCTACCGCTCAATAATCAAGCGGCTGCCAATGTGGCTCATGCTTTCTTCTTAATATTTAAAACAAACAGGCTCACAGACGCGACTGCAAAAACACGGATTGAGCAATAGCGTCTGCGTACCCAGTCGCTAAGTTTGGGCTAGCCAAGCTTGCACGGTTTTGCATATCGGGCAAAAGCAGCGTCGGGCGCGCGGCTGGCATGCGCCCTGCACTTAAAAAATTGGCAAACCTGCTGAGCCAAAGGGCTGAGCCAAACGCGTTTTGGCTAGGTCTAGGTTAGATTTTGACCTCGCCCAAGGTGGATTGATCCGTAATGCGCAAGGTGTCTGACACCTCGTTGATGGTGGCTTGACGGTTGGCTCTATCCAAGTAGTTTTGCGCTTTATCCACCTCTTGTGTCAAGACATTGACGGTTTGTTGCATGTTGTCCAATGCTTGCACTTTAAACTGGTCAATTGCGTCCATCGTTTCATAAATATTATTGAACGCTTTTTGCAGTTTTTCGACCTCAATGCCGCTGGTGCTGGCTTGCTCATGGACTTGCGCGGTTTGTTGTTTGAGCAACATGGATGTTGATTCAATCAAGTTGCTGGTGGTGGTATTAAGCGCATTGATCTGGTCAAGCACCAGTTTTTGGTTGCTTAAGGCCTGTGATACCATCACGGCCGTGCGCAATGCCGAAATCGTCGTGGTGGTCGCGCGATCCACGCCTTTTATCAGCTCAAGGTTGTTTTTGCGAATCATATCAAGTGCCAAATACCCTTGGATATTGACCGCTAACTGGGTCAAAAAGTCCATGTTCTTTTGACGCACATAAAACAGCATTTCTTCTTTGACGATGCGCGCTTTTTCAGGGTCAGTGGCCTCAATCTCGGCGACTTTTTGCTCAAGCTGTTCATCAATTTTTTTGCCCACATAGATGTACTGACGTAGCGACTGCATCAGTGCCCACATGGTGACTTTTTCTTGTTCGATGATGGCATTGTCTTTAATCAGCTCATCTTTGCCGTTGTATAGGCTTTCGATGATGGCGTTGATGTGGGTTTGTGAGGATTCATAACGGCGAAAATAGTCCTGCACGCCTGTACCCATCGGGATGATGCCCAAAAACTTACGCGGGCTTGATAACGCGCCTTGCTTGCTTGGGTCAAGGTCTTCAACCACGCCGCGCAGCTCAGTCAAGGATTTGGCGATAGGTGAGTTGTCAAACAGCGCCTTATCCATGCTTTTGACAGGGCGGTCAAGCATACGATTTGACACTTGCGCCGATGCCCGAATCTCCGCACTGCCCAGCTGGTGAATGGCATTGACCTTTTCATCAAACGTCGGTGTATTGACGGGGGTCGATAGCACGGCGGCGACAAAGTCATTGACCTTTTGGTCAAGCTCGGGCACTTTGGTTTGGTCAAGTTTGACCATTTGATCGGCTTCGTCTTGAGGCACAGGCGTGACGGGCTTGGGTGGTTCTAGGGTGATGACAGGGTGGGTGGTGTCGGCAGGTGGGGTTAGCTGTTGCATGGTGTTTCCTTGGCGAAAGTTTTTGTTTTATCGTGCCAAATTCTTTATTGACAATCTTGGATTGGTGCGCAGATGGCAGCTATAAGCAGCATTATACATATTAGCATGATAATTAAGGCTGTCATCAAAATCTAAACACAATACCTAACAGGCATTTACATCTTGTAATTATTTGCCTTGTGATTATTCGCCTTGTGACTATCCGCGGCTCAGGCGGATGAGCAAATGATTATGCTTGGCGCTATCTGGCTTTTGCTATTGTGGGTTATTTTAAGGATGGACGATGGCAAGTGGGCATAAAAAAAGCGCAATTTGGCTCGATTGCGCTTTGATAGATGATTGATTTTAAAAAAATTATTGCACGCGTGCCAAGTATTCGCCCGTACGGGTATCAACGCGGATTTTTTCGCCTTGCTGGACGAATAATGGCACACGCACCACCGCGCCTGTCTCAAGCGTCGCAGGCTTACCGCCACCGCCTGAGGTGTCGCCTTTAAGGCCAGGGTCGGTTTCGGTGATGGTCAATTCAACAAAATTGGGTGGCGTGACGCTTAGCGGTACACCATTAAACAAGGTGATGGTGCATAGCTCGTTGCTGTTGTCTTTAAGCCATTTGGGCGCGTCGCCCATGGCGTTGGCATCGGCTTGTAGCTGCTCAAAGCTTTCAGGGTGCATAAAGTGCCAAAACTCGCCATCGCTGTACAGATAGTTCATTTCGGTATCCACAACGTCCGCGCCCTCAAGGGTGTCGCCAGATTTAAATGTGTTTTCAAGCACTTTGCCTGTTCTGAGGTTGCGCATTTTGACACGGTTGAACGCTTGCCCCTTGCCGGGTTTGACGTATTCGTTTTCCAAAATTGAATACGGATTGCCGTCCAGCATGACCTTTAAGCCTGCTTTAAATTCATTGGTAGAGTAACTTGCCATAAGATGTCCTAAATTCGTTGCTAAGCTGAGTGTTGGCTATTTTTTATCAGGCTGATTTTTGCAAGCAGCCCATGCAAAAAGGTCGGTGATCTCAGCCAAAAATAAGTTGCCGCGCTGTCAGCCGCCGCCAAACGCGCGTATAATAGCATGTTTATGCCATCGCCTACAGGGGATGGACTGGTTTCATTCATAGCCAATTAGATTGTCATGATACCGCATTTAGACCAACAAAAAAACTGGCAAGCCGCATTTTCTGAGGTCATTGACAGCCCCGAGGCATTGGCACAAGCACTTGACTTGCCTGCCGATGCGTTTGATGAGGTGTTTGCCCATGCCGACAGCGGCTTTGTGCTCAAAGTACCGCGCCGCTTTGTGCAAAAAATGCGCCGCGGCGACATCCACGATCCACTGCTGCGCCAAGTGCTGCCAACCTTTGCCGAAAACGTTGCCGTGTCGGGCTTTGTCACCGACCCGCTCGGTGAGATGGCGGCAAATCCGCGCAAAGGTATCATTCACAAATACGCCTCACGTGTGCTGATTCCCGTGACGGGCGCGTGCATGGTGCATTGTCGGTATTGTTTTCGCCAACATTTTGCCTACAGTGACAACCTACCAACGGGCAATGACTGGCAAGCGATTGGCGACTATATCCGCGCACACCCTGCCATCCACGAGGTGATTTTAAGCGGTGGCGATCCGCTGTCATTGAGCGAGCGGCGGCTCAATCAGATTTTGGACACGCTTGAGGCACTGCCACAAATTCACACCATTCGGCTGCATAGCCGCGTGCCTGTGGTCATTCCCGAACGTTTGGACGACGCGCTTTTGACCCGTCTACAGGCCAGCCGCTGCCACATTGTGTTGGTGATTCACGCCAATCATCCCAATGAGCTTGATGCTGCCACGCTGCGTCATTTGGCGCGTGCGCGTGCGGCAGGCGTGACGGTGCTTAATCAATCAGTCTTGCTCAAAGGTATCAACGACGATGCCGACATATTGGCTAGCCTGAGCGAACGGTTATGGCAAGCGCAGGTGCTGCCGTATTATTTGCATGTGTTGGACAAAGTTGCTGGCGCGGCGCATTTTTATGTTCCTGATGAGCAGGCGGTGGCTATTTATTGGCAACTGCTGGCGCAATGTGCTGGTTATTTGGTGCCCAAATTGGTGCGTGAACTGCCTGACCAGCCCAACAAAACACCGCTCAATCTATATCTGGCTGATATTTAACCCGTTTATTGAATTTGTTTACGTGAAAAACAAGCAAAGTAACAAGACAGCAGCGCATTTTGTGGTATGATTTTTTGTATACTTAAAATGGTGTTATCAATCGTGTGGTTTTAGTATAAAGTTACAGATACAGTGACTGTTTAGCGCAGCGTGTACTTGGCGGTAAATTTTTTTTAACACTATCTTTTAAACATATCATGCAATAAGTGTTGTAAACACGATGTGCCGATTTGATGATTCATTGATAACTTAGGTAACTTAAAACTTAACCTGATTGCTGCGTTTGGTTGCTTAGCTTGCTTACATTCACTTGACACTCAATGAACGGACAACCGCCCATGCCCAATCTCTCACGTCTAAATTTACTGGTCGTTGATGACAACCAACTGTTTGCCGAGCAGTTGGTCGCTAAGCTATCGGAGTATTATGCCAGCGTGAACTTGGGTTTTTTAGATGCCAAAGATGAGCTGATTAAACTCTTGCGCCAATCATGGGACGTGCTGGTCATGGGCAAAGCGTATGATATGACGTTTGTTCAGCTGATGGATATTATCAGACAACACGATATTGATTTGCCCGTGATTGCCATCATACCCACAAGCGGCGTGTATGGTGACTTATCACCCAACGATAAGTCGTGGCTTGAGCTGGTGGGCGCGGATGATGCCACCGAGCCAAGTTTGCCGCTGTATCTGCATTGGGGGGCGGTTGATGCCATGGCAAAAAATCGCCTTGTTGAGATGGCGGCGCAGATTTATCAACAGCACCGCCAAAAGCTGGTGCGCGACGAGCTTGCCAAGCTGCGCCGTGTGCTCAAAGATGCCGAGCAACGCGCCAATTTGCTGATAAAAAATTCCAAAAGCGCGGTGGCGTATATCGAAGACGGCATTCATATCTATGCCAACGAGCCGTATTTGCAGCTATTTGGTTTTAAAAATATGGATGAGCTGCGTGGCGTGCCTGTGGTGGATTTGATTGCCAGTAATAATATCAAAGATTTTAAACAGTTTTTAAAAGATTTTGAAAAAGGCAACCGCGATAACGTCGAGTTTAAATTTGAAAGTGTGCGCACCGATGGTTCGACATTTGCCGCCAAATTGCAGCTGGCTGCCGCCACGTATGACGGCAATCCCTGTCAGCAGGTCATCATTCAGCAAGAGGCAGGCAACAGTGCAGAATACGCCAAAAAACTGGCCGCCATAGAGCGCAAAGACGCGCTAACAGGGCTCTACAATCGCCGTGGATTTGAGGAGACTTTGGCAAGTATCCGCGCGGCGACGGTTGC
This sequence comes from Faucicola sp. SE7633, assembly GCF_059264685.1. Lineage (NCBI taxonomy): Bacteria > Pseudomonadati > Pseudomonadota > Gammaproteobacteria > Moraxellales > Moraxellaceae > Faucicola > Faucicola sp. SE7633. Next base: position 40,528 of record NZ_JCADBW010000011.1, read on the forward strand.
GCAAAGTGGTACGGCAGGCTTGGTTGATGTGCGCCTTGACAACGTCGGACAGCTACAAGCCGACCTTGGGTTTCAAAGTATTGATGAAATTATCACCACCTTAGGTCAGATACTACAAAATCAGATGGCACAGTTGTTTGGTGATCCTGTGCAAGATGGCTTAATCAGCCGTTTTAACGATGTGAATTTTATGCTGATTTTGCCAAATATTGATGAAGCGCGCTTGTTGGCGTTTTGTCAGCAGCTGCAGCAGGCGGTGGCAGGCGATCGCTTTACGGTGGGCTCACGCAGTGTTAAGGTCACTGTGACGTTGGGCGCGACGATGATTGACACCAGCTCGCCTGATACCACAACGCTGATTGAGCGCGTCACCCATGCGGTTGTGACGGCGTTTGAACAAACCGACAAACAAGGCAACGGGCTGCATCTGTACGACCCTTCACAATTTGCCAGCAGTGATGAAGGTGCGTTGTATGAGGCGCTAAAATCGGCATTGCAGCAAAACAAATTTGGTGTGTTGTATCAGCCGATTTATGATATCGAAGCCGATACCAGCAATTTATTTGAAACCTATTTGCGCCTACCGCTAGCAGATGGCACCAACATGAAGCCCAACGCGTTTGCCACCGTCGCCGCGCAGCATGGCTTGATGCAAAGAATTGACCGTTGGCTGTTGATTCGCGCGTGTAGAGACTTAAAAGCCTATCGTGCCAATATTGATGCAAGCGCGCGGCTGTTGGTGCATCTGAGCGCGCAGTCGCTCAGCGACGACAGCCTGCCTGAATTTGTTCAAAAACTGCTACAAGCGATCGGTGGCACAACAGCAGGGTTATTGACGCTGCAATTTGCCGAGCACACGCTCAATGATTATTTGGCAGCGGCCGCCAAACAACGCGCCAATTTGCAGCGCATTGGCTGTCAGATGGGGATTTATGACTATGGCAGCACACCAAATGCCGATGAGGTCATCACCACCGTGCAGCCCGATATCGTGCGTTTAGCGGCCAATCAAGTCAAAGATTTGTCCAATCCCGACAACGTGCAAGCCTTGACGGCAACGGTGCAGCAAATCAATGCAACGGGTGCGGCATGCTTGATGCCGTTTGTTGAAGACCCTGCCACGATGTCCACCGCATGGACAGTGGGCGCGCGTTATTTGCAGGGAGATTATTTGCAAGCGCCCAGCCCTGATATGCACATTGAAACCGAAGCCTAGCGAGCCACGAGTCGCTTGGGCTAGCAGCATGATAGATGGGGCGTAATTAACATGATGGTCACTATGGGTTTAATAACAAGGTTGCAAACACGCGGGCTGGCGGTCAGTCTACTGGCAAGTGCGCTGCTTGCTATGGGCGGATGTCATCGTGAGCCGCCATCGGAGCGCGGCGCGGTAACGCTGCCTGTGTACCACACCGAATGGGCCGAACAGGGGCGAGCCGCTTACCAAAACGACTGTGAGCAGTGCCACACCTTGCGCCCTGGTAGCAACCACAAAGCGCCACAGCTGATGCGTGTCTACGGTGCGCCTGCGGCAGCATTAAAGGACTATCAATACACCGACGCCATGCAAACCAAAGCACAGCAAGGCTGGCATTGGACAGCAGAAAACCTTGACCGCTATATCGCCGATCCGCATGCCGCAATCCCCGGCACGCGTATGGAGTCTGACAAAATCACCGACCCTGCTGAGCGGCAAGCGATTGTTGCGTATTTATCGACATTGCGTTGATGGTCTGGTGTTGTTGGCCTGGTGTTGATGACCCAGTGACGGTCTAATCCGCTAGCGCATATCAAGCCATTTTAGTTACCCTGATTTATACCACCATAAATTTAAGCTTAATTAAAATCTGATAACTCTGATAACTCTGATAACTCTGATAACTCTGATAACTCTGATAACTCTGATAACAATGATGCAGACCAACTTTGCCAACCCTACCCCAATGATTGCTGATTACCCACCCGCCCAGCTACAAGCACGACTGCAAGCCATGCTTGCCAGTATCAACCAAATTGTGTTGGATAAAGCCGACGTGGTCAAACTATCCGTTGCGTGTTTGTTGGCAGGTGGCCATTTATTGTTGCAAGACCTACCGGGTATGGGCAAAACCACCTTGGCGCATGCCATCGCGCTGCATTTGGGACTGGATTTTAACCGTGTGCAGTTCACCAGTGACATGCTGCCTGCAGATATTTTGGGCTTGTCGATTTATCGCAATGACAGCGGCACGTTTGAGTTTAAACCAGGGCCTGTATTTTGCCAGCTGCTGCTTGCCGATGAAATCAACCGCGCAAGCCCCAAAACCCAATCCGCGCTGCTTGAGGCGATGGAAGAACGTCAAGTGTCGCAAGATGGCGTGACGCGCGCGCTGCCATCCCCGTTTTTTGTTATTGCCACCCAAAACCCGACCCAACAAGCCGGCGTGTTTGTGCTGCCTGAGTCGCAGCTTGACCGTTTTTTGATGTGTTTATCCTTGGGCTATCCGTCGTCAAACGCCGAGCGTGAGCTATTGCTGGGCACGGACCGTCGGCAGCTGTTGGCACAGGTCACTCCCATGCTGACGGTGGCAGAGCTACAAGCGGCGCAGCAACAGGCGGCAGCGGTGTATCTTGCACCGACGGTGGTGGATTATTTGCAGCGTTTGGTGGCAAAAACCCGTGAGAGCCGCGATTATCATGGTTTATCAACGCGTGGTGTGTTGGCACTTAAACATGCGGTGCAAGCGTTTGCGTATTTGGGCGGTTATCAAGAGGTCACGCCAGAGGATGTGCAAGCGGTGTTTGCGCCTGTGGCAGACCACCGCCTAGGGCAGGCGTTTGTACCATTTAACCAATGGGGCGGCAGTGCACCTGATAGCCTAGCACGGCAAATCATGCGCCAAGTGCCTGTTTTAACGACAATTTGACAGTAGGCGCGCATGATGGCGCAAGCTCAATCAACTTCAACACTGCCTAAAACAACGCCCAAACCCAATCAACCGCCAAGCCGCTTTCGGCGTTATTTTTTGGCATGGGCGCAGCGGCGTGTGGCAAAAACCACCCAAACCACGCTCAATGTGCACAACATTTACATTTTTTTGAGCCGTGAGGGCGTGCTGTACGCGGTGGTGATTGCCATCACGTTTGTGGCAGGGATTAATTACGCCAATAACTTGGTGCTAGGCTTGTGTTTTTTGATGGCAAGTTTGCTTGTCATTACGATTCATTATACCTTTGCGCATTTGGCAAATTTGCAAGTCAAGTTGATTGACGTGCAGCCTGCGCAAGTCGGTGACTATGTTGAAGTGCGCATTGCGCTGGCCAGTGCGGCGCGCCGACCCCATCGGCAGATTCGGGTGAGCTTTGGCGATGATGACAGCGATTTGACCGCGCCACTGCGGCCAGCGGCATCAACCACGCCAAATGACGCCAGCCAAACGCCCCCTGCTGCCCAAACACTGCCGCAGGTGCAAGCCGCGCAAGTGGTCAGCCTGTGGCTACCTGCGGACAAGCGCGGGCGGTTAAAGCTACCGCGTTTGACGCTAAGCACCGTGTATCCATTGGGTATCTTGCGTGCGTGGTCGTATGTGTTTTTGGATGCCGAAGGCTGGGTCTATCCGCGTGCGTTGGCGTATGACACGGCGGCGCAGGCGTTTACAGTGGATGCCGACGCAGAACACGCCAACCAAACACAGACAGGTCTGAGCGATTTTGACCAGCTGGATAATTATCAGCTAGGTGAGCCGTTGTCGCGGATTTCGTGGGCGCATGTGGCGCGTGGGCAGGGCTTATTGGCCAAACGCTTTGCCGAGCCTGTTGGGCAGCAGCAGGTACTTGATTATTACCAAATGCCCGCCCCAACCCATGAGGAGCGTCTGGCGCAGTTGCGCTATGGGCTAGATACGCTGCAGCAAGCGCAAGTGGCGTATCGTTTGCGCCTGCCCGACGGTGAGGGCGAGGTGGGTCAGGGCGCGGCGTTTTATCAAGAAAATCTACTGCGTTTGGCACAAACACCATGAGGTTGAACCGCTAAGCAAAATGTCTAAGGTCTGCCTATTTGTGCCATCCACATAAGCCATCATTATCATTGTTACCACCACCGAGCCATGCTAACACCTTCATCCGCCACGCACCAACCTTTGCACCCACCAAAACGTGGCTTTGGGCTGCGCGTGGCACAGTTATCGGGCTATAGTTGGATTTTGTTGGCGCAGTGCGCGGTATTGGCGGTGTACGCGTCTGTTATGCCGCTGTGGCTGATTGGCTATGGTGCGGTGGTGATTGCGCTACAGTTGCCGCTGCTGCGCCCGTGGTTGCCCAAGTTTGCGCTGCGGCCGCGCGCGTTGCAGTTCTTGCAATACGTCGGGTTTATTGCAGGTTTGCTGGGGTTGTATGCCACGTACCGCACGGCGATTGGGCTTGAGGTTGGGTTGGCGTTTTTGTTGTTGTGTGCGCTGAGTAAATTGCTTGAGCTCAACACGCGACGCGATGGTTATGTGGTGCTGTGTTTGGCGTTGTTTGTGCTGCCAGGGCGGTTTTTGCTTGACCAAGGGCTTTCGACAACGCTTGCGGTTGCGGCGGCGGCATTGCTTAACCTATTTGCCATGATTGCACAAAATGATGATGGCACGGGGCGGTATCGCACGCTTTGGCTGCTGCTTGGACAGGCGTTGCCGCTGCTGGTTGTGTTGTTTTTGTTTTTTCCACGCTTGCCGCCGTTGTGGTCGGTGCAGTTGGGTGGGCAAAACCAAGCCACCACGGGCATGTCCGATAGCATGTCCCCAGGGGATTTTGCCAGTTTAAGCCAGTCCACCGAGCTGGCGTTTCGCGCTGAGTTCACAGGCACGCTGCCACCGCAAGCGCAGCTTTACTGGCGTGGATTGGTGTTTGATGCGTTTGATGGCAAAACATGGCGACCAAGCCGCCAACCGCTAAAAACGTGGGTACCAACCAGTTCTGCTGCACCTGTCAATGCAGGCACGCGCAATGGTGAACCCTACGACACCGCCACGATGCCCAGTTGGCTGATTCCGACCGTGGTGCAAAGTCAAGTTGCCAACCAGCCGCAAGCCAATCGCTATCGTGTGATTTTGGAGCGCACGGGGCAACCTTGGCTATTTGCGCTTGATTATCCACTAACTGCGCAGCGCGGCATTGTGTTGACATCAAATTTCACCCTGCGCTATTGGGATAATGTCAATCAGCGGTTGGTGTATCAGGTGCAATGGCTCAATGATGCTGCCATAGGGCAGGCGTTGGCTCCATATGAGCGGCGGCAAGATTTGCAACTTCCTGCTGATGGTAACCTGCAAAGCCGCCAGTTTGCCCGTGATTTATTCGCCCAAAGTGGCAATGATCCCATCGCATTTAGTCAAAATTTGGCGCGTTGGATTCGTACCCAGTCGTTTCGCTACACGTTGTCGCCGCCTGCTTTGGGCGCGAACCGCATTGACGAGTTTTTATTTGGCACGCGTGCAGGGTTTTGTGAGCATTATTCGTCAAGTTTTGTGTTTTTAATGCGGTCAGTGGGCGTGCCTGCCCGTGTGGTAGCAGGCTACCAAGGCGGACAGCTGGGGCGCGATGGCAAAAGCTGGGAGGTGCGCCAGATGGATGCCCATGCGTGGGCAGAGATTTGGGTTGAAGGACAAGGCTGGCTGCGCATCGATCCAACGGCGTTTGTCGCGCCTGAACGCGTCGAGCAGGGCATGGACAGGCTAACGCAGGATGCAGGCGCGCGGCTGTTTGGTGATGGCACAGCGGCGCAAATCAGTTATCGGCAGTTTCAGATGCTGCAGCAAGCGCGGCGGTTGTTTGACCAAGCAGGTTATTATTGGCAACGCAATGTCGTTGGCTATGACCAAGACCGCCAAAAATCATCGTTGCTCAAATGGTTTAGCATTCAATCGGTCTATCAACAAGTGATGTGGATGGCGGCATTGTTGGTGCTGCTATTGGCGGTGTTTGGGCTGTGGCTGTGGTGGCGACGGCGCAAACATTGGGACAAAGCCGATAAAATCGTGGTGGATTTATCCGCACGTTTGGCAAAACACGACAGCAGCCTTGCACGGCAACCCGATGAAGGCGCGTTGGCATACTTGACGCGTTTAGAAAGTGTGGTGCAGCAGCCTAAGCAGGTGCGTGAGGCGGCGGCGGTGTATCGCAAATTGCGCTATGCTGCGCCAGATAGTGAGGCGAAAACTCAGTCCCATAGCCAGCTAAAAAATTTGCTTAAAACCATCAAGTCTATTAACTAATCATTAATGTTTGGGCTTGGCTAGAGGCAGACTAAGCATAAGCAGGTGTAAAAAAAAGTGGGTATAAAAAATTGCCCCAGTATCATACTGAGGCAATCTATTTTGACTATCCCTTAATACGGACTGATTATTCAGCCTTGAATGTCAAATAACCAACCGCCGCTGCGTAGTTGTCTTTGTAGTTTTGTTTCAAAAGTGGGACAACTTTTTCTTTTACTGCATCGACAAACTTCATATCACCAGCGTGCTGGAAGTTTGACATGATGTAAGTAAAGCCGTTGATTTCATCAACCGCGTGCAGACCTGTAGACTCCGCACCTGCTGGGGTAGACAAGATACGCGTTAACGCGTGCGTATCAACGTTGTATGCCCACAAATAGTTGTTGATGTGATAGCCAGAGTCTTCGCCGATAAACAAAGTGCGCAGTTTTTCAGAGAATTTTAGGTTATCGGGGCAAGAGATTTTGTCAATCGCTGAGGTGTTGCCCAGTTCGTCTTTTTTGATGTCCTCACCCACCAAGTTTTGGGGGACGTACATGCGTGTTGAAACCCAGTCAGAATCGATATTTTGACCGTTGTGGTCTTTTTGACCGCCTTGTAGCTCATGGGCAAACACAGCGCCTGATTTCACTTGGGCAACTTTAACACCATAATCGCCGTATTTGTTTGGATCAACCATTGATGATTCGACGCGTGACATGGCTGAGTAGGCGATTTTGTCTTTGGTATTGACCGTAGTGCCTTCCATTTTGGTGAATGCCATTGAACCACCCATCAAAGCTGCATAGCGGTGTGTTTCTAAGAATGCCGCTGCTTGCTTTAATTTGTCGGCTGGCAATTTGCTATTTGTGGCAAGGCGTACCCATTGGGTTGAGCCGCTGAAGCCAATTTTGGTAAAAGTCTTGTCGTTTGGATCTTCGGTGCGTACATCCATGATGTCGGTAGGACTGACCATGTTTGCCAAGGCTTCGATTTCGGCGCTGGTGGCATGGCCAAGGTGAATCCAATGAACTTTAAAGTTACTGTCGCCAACAAAACCACCTTGCGGTGAGGTTTGCTCTACTTTTGCCACATACAAGTTACCAGCCGATAGGTCTTTTGCTTTATCAGCCACGAACATAAACAAGCCGCCGTTGGTCGCATCATCGCCCATCAATGCGGTGCGGTTGTCAGGCATGACTTGAATCAATTCGTGTGAGATACGTCCTAAGCAGAAGTGTTTTTTAATCAGACCTGTGCCATCAGCATTGACGATGACTTCAGGCAAATGACCATAATGGTAAGGATTGGCTCGGTTGGCATCACCGTATAGGTTTTTGCTATAGGCTTGGAACTGTTCGTTGTTTTTGGCGCTAAAGGCATCTGGCTCATATTCTTCTGAAGACAAATGCGTGCCCCATGGTGACAACGACGCACCACATGTGATCCACAGGCCATGCACTTTTGATGTATCAACGTTGTGATAACGCACCAGTTTTAGCGCACCCGTTGTTGGGTCTTGGTCAAGGGTCAAAACAGCGATTGGTGATGGCAGACGGCCATACGTATCGTTACCTGCCAAATCTTGGGTATTGTACTCAAATTGCACCACAGCAAAAACAGGGTTGCCTGTAACACCTGCAGGCTTAGCACCTGCTACTGTCAATAAAGACGACCCATCAGGACAATCTGAGAAAAATTGGCGTTCTTTACCAGCCACAGAGCGGTCAATAATTGGCTTATTGTTGATGTCAAAATAACCGCCCGCTAGGATAGTACCGCCGCCTGTTGCAGGTACGCTGTCACCTGTGATAAAAAAAGGCTGGTAGTCTAGTTTATAAACTTTGCTGGTGTTGTCTGTGAAGTTGGCTTTTAATCCAGAGTCCACATACATGGTCGCCATGTGCTCAGGATTGGCCAGTGTCGGAGCTTTCATGCCCAAAAATTCAACGGATTTGACAGTTTTTCCGCTATTTAGGACAGAGTTAGAAGAGGCAACAGGGTTGGTGGGGTTGTCTACAGCAATGACTTTTACATCATCATCGTCATCATCACAACCAGTCAATAACAGGGTGCTAGAACCTGCGGCAAGTGGCAGCACAGGCACGCCTGCCAAAAAGCGCAACACTTGGCGACGGCTTAATTCTTTGGTGGCTAAACTCTTGTCTACGGGCTGGGTCATACGTACCTCTGGCAAGTGAGCTAATAGATAAACAATAATAAAATGGCAGCTTGGGATGCTTTTTTTTTGCAACGATTAGGCCGCCCAAAATCTGCTGGCAGTAGTGTACGGTAAAAATATGACAATTCTTTGACGAAAACTTGCGATTTTATAACAAAAATTGATTTAGCCAAATTTTTTGCAACAATTCGACACATCTTCGTTTTTGTCTTGTCTGGTGGCGCGCGGCGATAGACTTTTTTCTTTGGTCAGAAAATGCTATGATTTACCCATTTTATTGACCTGATTGACGCAATTAAAGTTGAATTAACGTTATCCAACAAGGATGAATCCATGAGCCAACCGCCGTCCGCCCAAGCCGCCGAGCCATCACCCATGTATGCGCCGCGCGTGCTGATGATGGCTGCTGGGACGGGTGGGCATGTGTTTCCTGCGCTGGCAGTGGCACAAGCTTTGGAGCAACAAGGCGCGACTGTGCATTGGCTCGGCACTTTGATTGGTATGGAAAATGATCTGTTGGCGGATATGGGTTTTGTCTATCATGCCATCAATATGCAGGGCCTACGCCGCAATGGCATGTCGCGTTTGCTCAAAGCCCCAGGCACGCTCCTAAAAGCCACGTTGGCATGTGTCAAAATCATTCGTAGCAACCGTATTGATGTTGTGGTTGGGTTTGGTGGCTATGTCACAGCCCCTGGTGGCTTGGCGGCAAAAATCTGCAAAGTTCCGCTGATTATTCATGAGCAAAACGCCATTGCTGGGATGAGCAACCGCTATCTTGCCAAAATGGCAAACCGCGTGTTACAAGCCTTTCCCAATACGTTTCGGGAAAATAAGCCTGACGGGCTAGTCACTGTTGGTAACCCCGTGCGCGAGGCAATCGTGAAATTGCCGTCGCCTGAGGCGCGGATTGACCCCAATGACCAACGTCCGCTGCGCCTGCTTGTGGTCGGTGGGTCATTGGGGGCGCAAGTGCTCAATCAAACCATCGCGCCCACGCTTAAGCGATTAGAAAATCGTCTAGCCACCACGCCCAATGCACCGCGTTGGCAAGTGCGCCACCAATGCGGCCGCAACAATCTCACCGACACGCAAGCGGTATATGACCAAGCTGATTTGCAGCATACCGATTATGAGGTTACGCCGTTTATCGGCGATATGGCAGAGGCGTACGCGTGGGCAGATGTGATTGTGTGCCGCGCAGGTGCGCTGACCGTGACCGAGGTGGCGACGGCAGGCTTGCTGGCGGTGTTTGTGCCGTTGCCCCATGCGGTTGATGACCACCAAACCGCCAACGCGCGCTGGCTTGCCAATCAAGACGCGGCAATTTTGCTGCCACAGCCGCAGCTGACGGCCGAGTATTTGGCACAAACGCTGGGCGCGTTAGACCGCAGAGCGATTTTGACCAAGGCAAAAAAAGCGCGCGCGCTGGCTCAGCCCGATGCCACCGCCAAAGTTGCAGCCATCGTGCTGTCGGCCTGTCAAGCCAAGCCGCAGCTGACCGCGCCCGATTTATCCAAACCTTAAACCCAATTTAAACCGTCAAACATTGGTAAACCATAGCGTTTGCCACGTGTTTTTGTAAGACCATCCAACCGAGCCTGCTATGCCAACCACCGCCCACGCCAATCCCGATTTAACCGACCCAACCAATCAACCAACCCAATATTCAACGCCAAATCTGATAGGCGGTGGCAGACGCTTTAGTAAACGCGTGATTGAAATCCCCGAAATGCGCCGCATCGAGCGCGTGCATTTTGTCGGTATCGGTGGCGCAGGCATGTGTGGCATTGCCGAGGTTGTCCACAATCACGGCTATGCGGTCAGCGGCTCAGACATCAAGGCCAGCCCTGTCACCGAGCGTTTGACCCAACTGGGCGTGCAAGTATTCATCGGGCATGATTCCAAAAACATCAGCGCGGCCGATGTCGTGGTGGTGTCGTCGGCGATTGACCGCCAAAACCCTGAAATCCAAGCCGCTTTGACCGCGCGTATCCCCGTGATTCGTCGCGCTGACATGCTGGGCGAGCTGATGCGCTACCGTCACGGCATTGCGGTTGCTGGCGCACATGGCAAAACCACCACAACCAGTCTTTTGACCACCATTTTGACCGAAGCAGGGCTTGACCCGACCTACGTCATTGGCGGTAAGCTCAACGCCTCAGGCAAAAACGCCTCTTTGGGCAAAAGTCGCTATTTGGTGGCCGAGGCCGATGAATCCGACGCGTCGTTTTTGTCGCTGCGTCCGATGGCAGCGATTGTGACCAACATCGACCAAGACCACATGGACACGTACGAAAACAGCTTTGACAAACTCAAAGCAGCGTATATCAAGTTTTTGCAAAACATGCCCTTTTATGGCTTAGCGGTGCTGTGTGGCGATGACAAAGAATTGTACAGCATGATTGATGACATCGCGCGCCCCGTGCTGACCTTTGGGCTAGAGAAACACAACGACGTGCAAGCCGTGGATGTGCAAACCGACGGGCTAACCACACGGTTTACGGTGCTGCGTAAAGACCGCGAGCCATTGCCAATCACGTTAAATATCCCCGGTATTCACAACGTTTACAACGCGTTGGCAGCGATTGCGATGGCAACGGATGAAGGCGTGTCTGACGATGCAATTGCGCGCGCGGTTGAGAAATTCTCAGGGGTTGGACGACGTTTTGAGCATCACGGGCGTTATACCGTACCTGATACCGCAGGCCGCACGGCAGCTGACACGCCCAATGATGTCATCATGGTTGATGACTATGGCCACCATCCGACTGAAGTCGCCATGACCATCAAAGCGGCGCGCCAAAGCTACCCCGACCGCCGTTTGGTCATGCTATTTCAGCCGCACCGCTACTCACGCACGCGCGATTGTTTTGATGATTTTGTTGAAGTCTTGTCGCAAGTCGATGTGCTGTTGCTGCTGGATGTTTATAGCGCAGGTGAAACGCCGATTGAGGGCGCGGACAGCCGCAGTCTTGCGCGTAACATCCGTTTGCGTGGGCAGGTTGAGCCGATTTTGCTTAATATCGGAGATATGGCACAAATCCGCCAAATTCTGCCCAATGTGCTCAAAGCCAATGATTTGCTTTTGACCCAAGGGGCAGGCAATGTCGGGCAGTTGTGCTTGGATTTGGCGCGTAGCGGCTTGTTTTTTAGTCAAGATTAAATAGTAGTATCAAAATACTGAGATAGCGGCAATGACGACATTTAGCAATCATATAGACAGTAACCACTTAGACATCAACCAATTTGGCAAAGTTGCCGTGGTTTGCGGCGGCTGGAGTAGTGAGCGTAAAGTATCGTTACACAGCGGTGAAGCGGTGCTAAACGCACTACAATCTAAAGGCGTAGACGCGCACCACTTTGACCCACAAACGCGCGATATTGGCGAGCTGCGCCAATTTGACCGCGTGTTTAATGTGCTACATGGTACGTTTGGTGAGGATGGCGGCTTGCAAGGCGTGCTTGAGGGGTTTAACATTCCTTACACAGGCTGTGGCGTGTTGGCATCGGCGATTGCGATGGACAAATTTCGCACACGTCTGGTGTGGCAGGGGCTGGGCTTGCCGAATGTGCCGTATGTTGTGTTGCATGATGACAGCGATTTTGCAGCGGTTGAGGCGCAATTGGGCTTGCCGCTCTTTGTCAAACCTGCGGCAGAGGGCAGCAGCGTCGGTGTGATGAAAATCAAACGCGCAGGCGAGCTTGCCGAGGTCTACCCCACGCTCAAGCAATACCACGGTGAAATCTTGGCGGAACGCGCCATCACGGGTGGAGAATACGCTTGCGCGATTTTGGGTGATAGCGCGTTGCCAAGTATTCGCATCGTGCCAAAAACCGAGTTTTATGACTACGAAGCCAAATACCTGCGCGATGACACCGAATACCAATGCCCATCGGATTTGACCGACGCACAAGAGCGCGATATGCACGCCTTGGCAAAACGCGCCTTGGCAGCATTGGGCGGTAAAGGTTGGTCACGGGTGGATTTTTTAAAGGATGATGACGGTAAGTTGTATTTGTTGGAGATTAACACCGTGCCAGGCATGACCGATCACAGCCTTGTGCCGATGGCAGCCAAACATTGCGGTATGGATTTTGCCACCCTGTGCGTGACGATTTTGGCGCAAACGCTACCCGAGGCGGTAGTCTAGGGAGTGGCGGCCTAGAGGCGGACAACGCATACAAAAATCTGGCGAATGGCATGGTCAAGTGACGGTTGATGTGGTATGCTATAGAGGCTTATAGTTACCGACTGAGCGCGTCTTGATAAGTGCTTGATTTGGTAAGTATTATTGCTGTGTTTGTGTGATTTGTTGGCCGCTTGTTTGGCTGTGTTCATCCGCGTTTGTGGTGTTTGCCTGTCTGTTTTAGCCGATCTGGTGTTGTGGTTATGTCATCGTCTGCTTCTTCTTCTGCCTCTGCTGTCAAGTCTGCGGCGATGCCTGCACCTGCCAGCGAGCAACATGGCGTGAACGACGACTCACCATTGCCCATGCTTGCCGAGCAGACCACCGTCACCACCAGCCGAAGACGCCGTTTGACCGCTGTCATGCCGTCCAATACCCTGCGCCAAGCATTGTCGCTGATGGTTGCTTTGCTCATCGTTGGCTTGGTGGCAGTGGCGGTGTATCGTGTGCGCCAATTGCCCAACGCGCCGATTGTGGTCGCGCCAACGGGTTTGAGTGCCATGCAATACCACCAACTTGCCGATGCCTTGGGCAGTCAAGCCGATAGCAACGTGTTACAGGCCGATTTGCCCAAATATTTGGCGCAAGCACAAGCATTGGACTGGGTGGCACAAGCCGATATCCGCCGCGATTGGCAGCAAGGGCTACAAGTGTCTGCTGTGCCACGGCAAGCGGTTGCCAAGTTTGGCAGTGAGCACTTGGTTGATGCCACAGGTGCGGTGTTTGCACCTGCCGATAGCAGTACGCTTAACCAACCGCATTGGGTACGTCTGCAAGGTGAGCGCGAATACGCGGCTGCCATGCTGCAACAAGCCAAGCAAGTCACCGATTGGTACGCGCCGCTTGGGCTCAAGCTACAAGAAATCATCGTCACCCCGCGCTTGTCGTGGCTACTGCGTTTTGACAATGGCTTGCGCGTGTTGGTTGATAATGAGCGCACAACCGAAAAACTGTACCAATTAAGCATTTTGTTACAAAATCAAATGCAGCCGCAGCTTGCCAAACTTCAGACTGTCGATTTACGCTATAAAAATGGCATGGCGGTGACATGGCGGCAACCCGAGCATGCGCCCGATGACAGCCTGACCACCCAATCGGCTGCCAACGCAAGCCATACCCACGCACCGTCAAATGCCCATCAATCCGTTAAGCCATGATGCAATCGGCTGCAATCGGCTTAACAACGTTATCAGTAGCGGTGATAGTGTGCCAATTTAACCAGATTTGTTGCAAGATTTGCGCGACGGGTCGGGCTAATCAGCCTGTTTAATTAACCCCAACCAGCCATGAAAAAACCAGATACTCTCGTTGTTATTCACCTAACCGCTACCGCCATCCATACCGTCATTGGGCAAGTGTATTCTGCCACCGATATTCGCATCATCGGCATTGGCAGCGTCAAAAGCTACGACTTTTATCAAGGCACAATTCGCCACCGCGAGCGCCTCAAAGCCGCCATCAAGCAATCCATGCAAGAAGCAGAAGACATGTCAAACTGCCGTATCAACAGCGTATGGCTAAGCTTTGCCACGCCCGACTTGCAAAGCCTTAACAGCGTGGGCGAGGTGACGATTCATCACGAGGCTATCCAAGCCAAAGACGTGGTTGCCGCATTGACCCAAGTCAAGCAGCAGCACGTGCGCGATGATATGTATCTGATGCACTATGCCCAGCAGGGAATTGCACTGGATGATGACGACCAGATGATCAATGATGCCATCGGTATGCAGGCCAATCGCATGACGGTGCTGTATCACCTCATGATGATGCCCGTGCGTGGGCGGCAAAATCTGCAACAGCTGTTGCAAGAATGCGATGTCAAAATCGACCAAATGCTATTTGACGCGGTGTCCTCAGCCGAATACTGCCTACTGCCCGATGAAAAATACCACGGCGTGTGCCTCATTGACATCGGCTACGCCACAACCAGTGTGTGCGTGTACCGTGAGGACAAACTGGTCTATACGCATTGCTTTGCCGAAGGTGGCCACCATGCCACGCTAGATATTTCAATGCTGCTTGATGTGACCATTGCCGAAGCTGAGCTTATCAAAAAAAACCAAGCCAGCGTGGATCATCACGGTGTTGACGCCAGCGCATTTTTTACCGTCAAACGCTCACAGTTTAATGATGAAAAAACCATCAACATGCAGCAGTTGCACGACATCACCCAAGCGCGCTATGTCAAATTGCTCAATGACATCAAGCAAGCATTGGACGCTGCAGGTTTAAGTGACTTTTTGCAACAAGGTTACGTTTTGACAGGTGGCGGCAGTGACATGCGTGGGCTGTTACCACTTGCCAAACAAGTGTTTGCCAATAAAGTCCACAAAGCCAATACCAACTCGGCAATCAGCCCCTACACGCCATTTGATGACACCGACGACAAGCTGCGCGACATGGTCACCCTGATTGAACAGCGCAAATTTCAAACCGCGTTTGGCACGCTACTGTATAGCCAAAGCGAAGACTTTTTACACAGTGAAAAATCCTCACCCGATGCCCTCAAACAGCCCCTATTGCAGCAGCGTATGCAGCAAGTCGGCGATTTTTTGCGGCGGTTTTTTTAGGCAAAACGGGCGCGGTTTTGAAGGCGATTGACAGGCGTGAGCGTTTGATGATATTTGACGCTGCTTGTAGTCATGATATGATACGATCAATTTGGTAAAATTTTTTGATTGAAGCGACGGGGTGCTGATACAGCGACGTGTGGCAACAGCAGATGGCGGCGCATCACCGCGCATGATACCTGTGCACGCAACAAGCAATCAGCAAACAGCCAATAATAGCAAGATAGGAAACCAGCAATGACTTTAAAATTCACCGGCGTAAGCGAGCAACCCGTCGATGATGGCATGGCGCGTCTCACCGTGATTGGTGTAGGCGGCGGCGGTGGCAATGCCGTCGAGCACATGGTGCAATCGGGCATTAAAAACATCAATTTTGTTTGTATCAATACCGATAGACAGGCACTTGACCGTATGACTGCGCCCAACCGCTTGCAGTTGGTTGCCGATACCAATCGCGGGCTTGGCGCAGGCGGTAATCCTGAAGTGGGGCGCGAGGCGGCTGACAGTGAAGAAGAACACATCCGCCAACTGCTTGCCACCACCGATATGGTATTTATTACCGCAGGGATGGGCGGCGGTACAGGCACAGGCGCAGCACCCGTGATTGCGCGGATTGCCAAAGAAGAAGGCATTTTGACCGTTGCGGTTGTCACCACGCCGTTTAGCTTTGAAGGTGGGCGGCGCATGAAAGTCGCCAATGAAGGCATCGAGCAGCTAACCACCTATGTCGATTCTATCATTACTATTCCTAATGATAAGCTGATGAGCGTGTATGGCAAAATCTCCATGCGCGATGCGTTCAAAAAAGCCGATGAAGTCTTATTGCAAGCCGTGCAAGGCATTGCAGATATGATTACCTTTGATGGTCATATGAATATCGACTTTAATGACATCAAATCTGCCATGGCAACGCGTGGGCACGCGATGATGGGTACGGGACGCGCATCGGGCGAAGACCGCGCCGAAGCTGCCACCGAAAAAGCCATCAAAAGCCCACTGTTGGATAATCTATTGCTTAAAAATGCCAAAGGCTTGGTGGTCAATGTCATCAGTGGCGGTGACTTTAGCTTGGATGAACAAGCACGGATTACCGAAAAAGTCCGAAGCCTCGTTGATATTGACGATGCCAATATTTTCTATGGCTTTGTGTTCAACGATGAGCTAGGTGAAGAGCTCCAAGTTACCGTTGTGGCAACGGGCTTGACGATTGACAGCACGCCAAAAAATGAGCGCCGTTTTGTACCTGATGCCAACAGCAACAGCAAGGTAGAAGCAGGCACCCATGAGGCGGCTTATCGCGACGCGCCAAGCTACCCACAATCGCCAAGTCAGCCTAATCCACACACGAGCCAAGCGGCTTACGCGCCACAACCTGCTACACCTGCGCCGCAGCCAAGTCCTGCACCTGCAGAGCCAGAACCTGCCCCACGCACAGGCAACGGTATGCGCATTCAAGACTATTTGCGCCGCCAACAAGGCAAATAAGCGTTTAGTATAGTCAAATCATGCCCAGCCCAATACCCTGAAGGTGTTGGGTTTTTTGCGCAATTGTTAAGCCGATGTTGGGCAACGATTGTCTCAACGGTGCTCACACTGCACAATCCTGCCAATTTTGCTACAATCGCCAATCAGAACACGCTGACGCAACAGTTTGCGCCTAGCACCTGATGACAGGAAAACGCCCGATGACCATTTCAGCCATGCCGCTAACAGCGACCACCTTACGCCAACGCACGCTGGGCGCACCGCTCGCGCTATCAGGTATTGGTTTACACAGTGGCAAAACCGTGCACATGGCCCTACAGCCTGCACCAATCGACAGCGGCATTACGTTTGTGCGCACCGACCTTGCCGAGGCCATGCCCATTGCCGCGCATTTTACTGGCGTGCGCGGTGCGCAGATGGCATCAAATTTGGTTAATCATCAAAATCAACGCGTCAGCACGGTTGAGCACCTGATGAGCACGCTTGCCGCCTTGGGCATTGATAACTTGCGCATCGAGCTGGACGCGCCAGAAATTCCGATTTTAGATGGCAGCGCGCAAAACTTTTTCACCGCAATTCGCCCTGCCATCGTCGAGCAATCTGCTGCCAAAAAATTTATTGAAATTATCCAACCTGTTGAAGTGCGTGACGGCGACAAAATCGCGCGTCTCATCCCATACGACGGTTTTGCGCTTGATTTTACCATTGACTTTGCCCACCCTGTATTTTGTGCTGAGCACGCGACCTATCGCTTTGAATTCACCACAGATAATTTTGCCAAACAAATTGCACCTGCACGCACGTTTGGTTTTTTAAAAGATATTGAGGCGTTGCAACGCCAAAATCTCACCCTTGGCGGCAGCATGGACAATGCTATTGTATTGGATGACAGCCGCGTGCTTAATCCAGAAGGGCTACGTTTTGCCAATGAATTTGTTCGTCATAAGATTTTGGATGCGATTGGCGATTTATATCTGGCCGGGCATCAGATTTTGGGCGAATTTTATGCGTATAAATCTGGACACAGCCTAAACAATCAGCTGCTGCACGCGGTATTTTCTGACCGCGCTAACTGGCAAATTGTAACAAAAGATGTCAAATAGGCTAGTTATCTACAGGCACTTTTGTTAAATTTTATTAGTAATAAATCGTCAATAATTGAATAAATGTCAAAAACCTCACAGATTGTGTAACATTTTAGCGGCTTTTTTAGCTTAAACTTAAGAAAGTGGATTTTTAGCATAACTTTTGGTTTTTGTACTTTATAAAAAAATAACCAAAAATATACCTCGCAAGCCATTGCTTAGCATAGCCTTGCATAAAAAGATATCTTTGTTTTTAACCAAAATTTTACCGATAAACTTTTGTCGGCTAAATGACGCGGCTGCAGGGCGCGTTCAAAAAAAATTAATTTGTTAATCTAAGTAACATAAATTACATGATGTTACATTGTAAACGCGTATAGCTGGCTACTTGAGCAGATTTTGTAGGGCGCGTTGCAAGCGGTCATTAGAGGTGACAAGTTTGGCAAGCTGTGCTATATTTTGCCTCGTTGCCGCCGAGGGTTTACTCAAATTTACATTGCTTACTGTTTGATTACATTGTAAATTTGGCTGAGTCGTCGCTGATTTGAGGGTAATGACCCGAAATTGTAAAGTTGTAATGTTTAACAATTCGGGTAAGCGTTGGTGCAGTTCGGCAAGCAAAATCTGCCGATGGTAGGTCAGATGATTGCACAAGGTGTGATTTGCCGTACTGATGACCAAACGCTCACCGTCATCGACACACACGCGCATCGCCGCCAAGGCTTCAGCAGGTAGCAAGGTCTGCCACGCATCACGCAGTTGATTGGTGCGGGTATCTAGTGCCAGTAGCTCACTGTGATACGGCAAGCGATAATGGGCGTATTTTTCGGTGGAAGAGGCAAGGTGATTGACGGGCTTTTTCATCGGCAGTGGGTAGGCTTGGTTGGTAGCAAATCGCTAGGCAGCAAAAAAAATCGATAAGACGCGGTTGGTTATGCCACCGCGTTGGTTATTTTAGCAAATTGTGCATTGAAATATAGCGCTTTAAATCAGCGGTTAGGGCTTGACTTTTGATGACATAAAGACCACCGCACAGGTTTGGAAGGATAAATCAATGAAACGTATCGCAACTGTGGTATCTGTATTCGCGTCACTGGCAGGTGTGGCCAGCGCCCACGCGCAAGAGTCTTACTATCGTCCTGCTAGCCAAGAGTTCTATGTCGCCAGTGAGCGTGACATCGCCGATACCATCCAAAGCTTTAGCCGCCAAGCACAATTGCGCGAAGACCGTTTGGCAACCTTGGTGCAGACCTTGCCGTCTGCGTCAGTGACCACACCTGTTTATACCGAAACGCGTTATATCACCAATGCCAGTATTGGCGGCAGCGCACGCCCTGCTTATTATGGCGCGCCCAGCTCGTTAAATGTACGCCCGATTGCCTCATCAGCGCAGCAAACCTCAGGTTTTGGCTATCGCTATTTGTTCGGTAGAAACAGTATGCATAAGGGCATCGACTTTGCCGCGCCAATCGGTACGCCTGTGTATGCCACAGGCAATGGCATCGTGACCCATGCAGGTTTTGGCAGCGGCTATGGGCGTTATATCGAAATCGACCACGGTAACGGGCTATCAACGCGCTATGGCCACTTGTCGGCGATTTATGTCAATGAAGGTGATACCGTTGCGGTCAATCAAAACATCGGTGCGTCGGGCAACTCAGGACGCTCAACCGGCCCTCACCTGCACTATGAAGTGCGCCAATACGGGCAAGCGGTCAATCCACAAACCTATTTGGCTTTAGCGCCTGAGCGTTAATCTGGCAGATTTTGACCATAAAAAACCGCTAGCGATTGGATAGCGGTTTTTTTGTTGGGTCAAAGTTTGTGATTAAGCCCATGCTTGCCAAACCGCGCGATGGTGAAAATCAGGCGGCGACGTGTGCTGTGGGGCAAAAAATACCGCATCCTCATCTTTGGTGGTGTGCTGAGGCGAATGGCGGTATAAAATCGCGCAAGGCTGAATGTGGGTGAGCTTAAAATCCGCCACGTTTGTTGTGCCATCAGCCAGACAAATCACCACATGCCGCGTATAATAATCGGCAACGGCTGGCGTGAGCGTTGAGCCAGCGGGGATACAACCAACCACAAATTGCGTCGTTGTGGGCGGTGGCAGCGTGTTGGGGGTGCGATAATCCGTAAACCGATACGCATTAAAGCGCGCGGCATGTGCATCAGGGCTGATGTTGATTTCCACATAACCGCTGGCATCCGCACCAGCAAAAAAACACTCCAAACAGTCAGCTTGCCACAAAAATTCAGCAGGCGCGCGGTGCGGTGGCTGCACGGTGGGCGTGGCCGATGCTTGCCAACGGCTGGTGTCTAACCAATCAAAGCGCGGCACAAAATAGCTGATACCCAACAGCCCATTTTTGAGCAAGTTATTGCCCGTCGGCATGGCAGTAATCGCCACCCAAATTGGCGCAAGCGCGGTATGATCGGCCGCTACCTCATCAGAAAACGCCAATAGCGGCACAACCCAATCCGATTGACCAAATACCTGTTGGTGCGTTTGTTGGCACACGTTGGCAAAGCTAAAGTCAGTCAAGCCGCACCAAATTTGATAGCTTGGGGTTGGCAGTTGGGTTTTGGCGCAGCAGCACGCACACACGACCAATGCTGCTAATCAAAGTCGCTTGCGTGGCCTCAACCACAGCTTGTGCGACAGCGTCACGCGACTCTTTACTGCCGGCTGGGATTTTGATTTTTATCAGCTCATGGTCATCAAGCGCGCGCCCGATTTCCTCTAGCACACTATCGCTGACACCCTGCGCGCCAATCGTCACAATCGGCGAGAGTTGGTGGGCAATGCCTTTGAGTGATTTGCGTTGCTCATTGGTGAGGGGGTTACTGAGTTTGACGCGCGGTTTGGGCGCAGCGTGGGTTGCAGTTGTGGTCATATTGGCAGCCATCAAATTACCTAAAATTGGTTAAACATGTGATTATAACACGTTTGGTGCAAGACTTTGCCAAGACATTGGTCAGTGCAAGGCTAAATTGTGCTACAATAACAAACCACTGCAACCAAAACAGGCGCAAGCCTTGGCGTGATTTTAACCTCATATTTCACCAAAAAAACTGTTATGGCAACCCGTATCACCAACAAAAAATTGTCTAAAAGTAGCCGCGCATGGATGCAAGAGCACTTGGATGATCATTATGTTAAGCTGGCGCAAAAAGACGGCTACCGCGCGCGTGCCGCTTACAAGCTGCTGGAAATCAACGATAAACTCAAGCTGATTCAGCCGGGTATGACGGTGGTGGACTTGGGCGCAGCCCCCGGCAGCTGGTCGCAAGTAGCAGCAAGGCTGGTCGGGGACAACGGCACGCTGATTGCGTCGGATATTTTGCCGATGGATTATTTGGATAACGTGACGTTTATCCAAGGCGATTTTCGTGAACAAGCGGTGTTTGACAACATCATGGCAGCGGTAGCAGGTCGCCCTGTGGACGTGGTGCTGTCTGATATGGCACCCAATACGTCGGGTTTTGCCGCGGTGGATCAGCCGCGCATGATGTATCTGTGTGAGCTGGCGGTGGATTTTGCCTTGCAGACACTGACCGAGGGCGGTGCGCTGATTATGAAGGTGTTTCAGGGTGAAGGTTCAGACGAGCTGCGTAAAGCCATGCAGGGACAATTTAGCAAGCTGCGTAGCATCAAGCCTGCCGCCTCACGCGCGCGTTCTAAAGAGATGTATTGGGTGGCGACCAAGTAAGGTTTTGGTCCAAGCGACGTTTTAGACTAAGCGGCGTTTGCAAGGCTCAGCTGTGCCTTTGGTATCGTTTTTCAGTAAAATTTTAAAATTCAATGAAATATTAATAATTAAAAAACAGCCACAGCCAGCTAATACATTTTGGGTTTTTAAAGTAATAGTAAAAAATACCACCAGCATCCGCTATAAAAACAAGCAAGGTTTTGATTAAACAAAATAACAGTTTTTTGGCTTGATTCTCGCCTTGTTGCCCCAAAATCGTGCTATATTAAGCAATTAAATGCAAGACTTTTGCCAAACGATTTTGATTGATTTGCCCAAGTCTTTGCCACTACCAAAAGGACGGAAACACAACGTGAGCGACATGGTAAAAAATACCTTATTGTGGCTGGTCGTGATTGGTGTGTTGGTGGTTGTGTTTAGCAACTTTGACACCCGCAATCAGCCCGATAAGCTCAATTACTCACAGTTTGTCAGTGCGGTCAATAGTGACCAAATCAAAAGCGTGAAGATTGACGGCGAGCAAATTGTCGGCGAGAAGAAAAACGGCTCAACCTTTGAGACCGTGCGCCCGATGATTCAAGACAATGAGCTGATGCCAAAGCTCATGAAGCACAACGTCGAGGTGCAAGGCACGGCACCTGAGCGACAAGGCTTGTTGATGCAGCTATTGATTGCCAGCTTTCCTGTGCTGCTGATTATAGGCTTGTTTTTGTTCATCATGCGCAATATGCAGGGCGGTGGCTCAGGCGGTGGGCGCGGTATGGGTCCGATGAGCTTTGGTAAATCTAAAGCCAAAATGCTGACCGAAGACCAAGTCAAAGTGACTTTTGATGATGTGGCAGGCTGTGATGAAGCCAAGCAAGAGGTGACCGAGATTGTCGATTTCTTGCGTGATCCCGAAAAATTCACCAAGCTGGGTGCGACGATTCCGCGCGGTGTGTTGATGGTAGGGCCTCCCGGTACGGGTAAGACCTTGTTGGCAAAAGCAATTGCAGGCGAGGCTAAAGTTCCGTTTTTCTCTATTTCAGGCTCTGATTTTGTTGAGATGTTCGTTGGGGTGGGTGCGTCGCGCGTGCGTGATATGTTCGAGCAGGCGAAAAAAAATTCCCCCTGTATTATCTTTATTGATGAAATTGACGCAGTCGGCCGCCACCGCGGTGCAGGCATGGGCGGTGGGCATGATGAGCGTGAGCAAACCTTGAACCAGCTATTGGTTGAGATGGATGGCTTTGAAGGCAATGACGGTGTGATTGTGATTGCAGCGACCAACCGTATTGATGTACTGGACAAAGCCTTATTGCGCCCAGGCCGTTTTGACCGTCAAGTTCAAGTGGGGCTACCTGATATCAAAGGACGTGAGCAGATTTTGCGCGTGCATTTGAAAAAATTGCCTTCAACCATCGGTGTGGATATCCGTTCTTTGGCACGTGGTACGCCAGGCTTTAGCGGTGCGCAGTTGGCAAACTTGGTCAATGAGGCAGCGTTGTTTGCGGCACGCCACAACAAAACCAGCGTTGATATGAACGACTTTGAGGAAGCCAAAGACAAGCTATTTATGGGGCCTGAGCGTAAATCGATGGTGTTACGCGAAGAGGAGCGTCGTGCCACTGCTTATCACGAAGCAGGGCACGCGTTGGTGGCAGAATTGTTACCTGGCACTGACCCTGTGCACAAAGTCACCATCATGCCGCGCGGTTGGGCACTGGGTGTGACGTGGCAGCTACCTGAGCATGACCAAACCAGTATGTACAAGTCTAAAATGCTCAATGACATTGCGATTTTGTTTGGTGGACGTATTGCCGAAGAGGTGTTCATCAATCAGCAATCCACAGGTGCGTCTAATGACTTTGAACGGGCGACCAAAATGGCGCGTGCGATGGTGACCAAATACGGCATGTCAGAAGCTTTAGGCATCATGGTTTATGAAGACGATGACAACGGCGGCTATTTTGGTGGCAGCAGTCGGACGATTTCAGAGGCAACTCAGCAAAAAGTCGATGACGAAGTGCGTCGGATTTTAGAAGAACAATACGATATAGCGCGCGCGTTGATTGAAGGCAATGCCGACAAAATGCACGCCATGGTTGAGGCGCTGCTCAAGTGGGAGACCATTGACCGCGACCAATTACAAGATATCATGGCAGGTGTGCCACCGCGTGAGCCTAAAGTATATCAAGAGCCGAGCAGAATCAGCATTGATAAACCAACCAATCCGCCAACAGGTGGTTCGGCCTTGACACCGCCACCGTTGCCTGCGATGTGATTGGACAAATCGTGATACCAAAAACCGCCCAGCGTTGGCGGTTTTTTTGTTTTTAGCATACAATAGCTTGGATGATTAGGCTAAACCATGCCAACGATTTTAACCATAAAATTTGGGGTCAAACATGCAGCTTCATGGCTTGCCGCCGTTTATTTTGCGCTATCGCAACCAGCAGTTGGACTTATCCACGCCGCAAATCATGGGGATTTTAAATGTCACGCCTGATTCGTTTTCCGATGGCGGCAAATACAATCAATTAGAGGCAGCACTACGCCATACCGAGCAAATGCTCAACGACGGCGCGACTATCATCGATATTGGCGGCGAATCGACGCGCCCCGATGCCACACCCGTGAGCGAGGAGGAGGAGCTGGCGCGCGTTGTACCCATGGTGGCAGCTATTCATCAGCGTTTTGGCGATGGGGTGTGGTTGTCGGTGGATACCAGTAGCCCTGCCGTCATGCGGGCAGCGGCTGAGGTGGGGGCAGGGATTTGGAATGATGTCCGTGCTTTGACACGTCCAAACGCTATCCAAACCGCAGCACAGCTAGATATTCCCGTCATTTTGATGCATATGCGTGGTGAGCCCAAAACCATGAACCAGTTGGCGCATTATGATGATATAGCCAACGATGTCATCGATGAGTTACGCCAGCGCATTGATGCGGCACTGGCAGGCGGTATTGCGCGCCATCGTATCATCCTTGACCCTGGGTTTGGTTTTGCCAAACACGCCAAAGACAACTTGGCGTTGCTCAATGCGTTTTATCGGTTGCATGAGTGTGACCTACCTGTGATGGTGGCAATTTCGCGTAAGCGCGTGATGGGTGAGGTATTAAGCCGCGCAGGCTTGCCGTCAGCGGTTGATGAGCGTGATGCGGTGAGCATGGTGGCGGCGTTGATGGCTGTGCAACAAGGCGCGTGCATTGTGCGTGCGCATGATGTCGCCACGACCAAGGCAGGCTTGGCAATGTGGCAAGCAATGAAGGATGAGGGCAAATCATGGCAATAAATCAAACGGATACACAGCCAGCGGCACACCCAGCTGAGGGCGATGAGCTAACGCTGGCGCAGCGTAAAACCATTTATCGCGCGCGGCGTGGACTTAAGGAGCTGGATTTTTATTTTTCGCCTTATGTCAAACACGCGTATTTGGCAGCCGACGCGGCAGAGCAGGCGTTGTTTGGCGAGCTGATAGCGCAAGAAGACCCTGACTTGCTGGATTGGTTCTTGTACGATGCAGCCCCACCAAATGCCGAATGGGCAGCGTTGATTGCCAAAATCAAGCGCGTAGCAGCCGCGGCCGATAGCCGTGGTTAGCACGGTTAGATAGAGACAGCCGCTATGTCGTTTATCGCCATTGATAGTGTGCTGTCGGGCAGTCGCTTGCGCCTATTGTTGTGGCTGGGCACAGCGGTGGGTTTGACAGTGCTGACGCTTGCGCTACCGATTGGGCAGGCGTATCAGCTAGCCATCGCGCTGCTGCTATGGGCGTGCGTGCTGGTTGGGCAGTTGTGGCAGCCGCATTTATTGGCAATTAGCAGCAGGGCAGACCATACGCCATCAAACGGTTTGGCCGTGTGGGACTGGCAACTTCAAGTGGCGCAAGGCTATATCCGTGTGCCGTTTGGGCAAGTGCATGATGTGTGGCAAGCCAAATTGACGGCCGCTGAAGATCTGGGCGCGGTGTTGCTGCTGCGGTTTTGGCTGTTTGAACCGTTTAAGCGGCATTTGACTGTGCAGATTTGGCAAGACCAAGTCGATGCTGATACGTGGCGGCAGTTAAAAACGCTGGCGCATTGATGATTGCTTCAAGGCATCTATGCAATAGTCGCTACAATTTTAACCATTTTATAAATGATAATTTGATATTTTTAATTTGAAAAAGTGAGTAAACCATGACGACAACCAACCAACCAACCGCCAACCAATTGCTGTTTAAACAAGCCAAGGCACATATCCCGGGTGGCGTTAATTCTCCTGTGCGTGCATTTGCTGGTGTGGGCGGTACGCCTGTGTTTGTCAAACGTGCGGCAGGTAGCAAGTTGTATGACACCGAGGACAACGCGTATATCGATTACGTTGGCTCATGGGGGCCGATGATTTTGGGACATGCCCATCCGCATATCATCGACGCGGTCAAACGCGCGGCGGATGACGGCTTGAGTTTTGGCACGCCAACCCCGTTTGAGACCACGATTGCCGACAAGATTTGTGACATTGTGCCCAGTGTAGAGATGATTCGCATGACCAATTCGGGCACTGAATCAACGATGTCAGCCATACGGCTGGCGCGCGGCTTTACGGGACGTGATGTGATTGTCAAGTTTGAGGGCTGCTATCATGGGCATAGCGACAGCCTGCTGGTCAAAGCAGGGTCGGGGATGCTGGATATTGGTGTGCCCACGTCATTGGGTGTGCCTGCCGATGTGGCAAAATACACCTTGACCTTGCCATACAATGACGCGCAGGCGGTACGCGACGCGTTTGCCAAATGGGGCGATAAAATCGCAGGCGTGATTGTTGAGCCTGTGGCGGGTAACATGAATATGGTTGTACCGCAGCGTGAATTTTTGCAAATCTTGCGTGATTGCTGCGATGAGTACGGCGCGGTGCTGATTTTTGATGAGGTGATGACGGGTTTTCGAGTTGCCCTTGGTGGGGCGCAGGCGCATTTTGGTATCACACCTGACTTGACGACGTTTGGCAAAATCATCGGCGCAGGGCTGCCTGTCGGGGCATTTGGGGGGCGCGCGGATATCATGGGCTATATTGCGCCATTGGGTGGGGTGTATCAAGCAGGTACGCTGTCAGGCAATCCGCTGGCGATGCGCGCAGGGCTGGCGATGTTTGATTTGCTGTGCCAAGATGGGTTTTATGACACCTTGACCGACAAAACGCGCTATTTGACGCAAGGCTTGCAAGCGCGCGCGGATGCAGCAGGCATACCGTTTGCTACCACCTATATTGGCGGCATGTTTGGTATGTTCTTTACGCCAAGCCAAGATAGCGATTTGCCACAAAACTTCAATGAAGTTACTGCCTGTAATGCCGCGATGTTTGCCAAATTTTTCCATGGGATGCTCGCGCGTGGCGTGTATCTGGCGCCATCGGCGTTTGAGACGGCCTTTATGAGTCTGGCGCATAGCCAAGCGGACTTGGATGCAACCCTAGACGCTGCGGCCGAGGTGTTTGCCACACTGGGCAACGCCTAAGCGGCTTGGCAAAACTTATTTGGGTAAAGCTATGTGCATTGCCGCCATCGCTTGGCAACTGTTTGCCGATAAGCCACTCGTATTGCTGTCCAACCGTGACGAGTTTTTTGCGCGTCCGACCGCGGCCTTGCAGCGTTGGCCGTCGGGTATCGTTGCAGGGCAGGACTTGCGCTCAGGCGGTACATGGCTGGGGGTGCGTCAGGTCAGCCTACCATCTGGGCAAATCGATACGCGTTGGGCGATTGTGCTAAATTTTCGCGATGGCACGCAAGGCACGCCACCAAAACCTACCTCACGCGGGCAACTGGTGACCGAATTTTTACACAGTACGTTGTCGCCATTGGCGTTTGCCCGTGGTTTGGCGCTGGCGGAGTATGATGGCTTTAATTTGGTTATCGGCACGCGCACGCAAGCTGTGATGCTTAACAATCGCGGCTATGGTATCGAGGTGCTACCTGCGGGGTTGTATGTGTTGTCAAATGGGCAGCCCAATGCACCGTGGTTTAAGTGTGAGCGCTTGCACGGACGGGTACGCCAAGAGGTGTTGCCGCTGATTGCCGAGCAGCACGACTGGCAGAATGCAGCGTGGGCGGTGCTACAAGACGACGTGTGCGCGCCATGCGATGATTTGCCCAAGACGGGCATACCGCCAAACATAGAGGCCGCGCTATCCTCGGTATATATCCCCAAACAACGAGCGACGGCCGCGCTTGGCGATACCTATGGCACGCGCGTCAGCAGTATTTTGACGCTCTCACTGACGGGGTTTGAATGTGCCGAACGCCAGACCACAGACGGTAGCATTCGGCGGCTGGTTGGTTAAAGGCTGGCAACTAGCCATTTTGCCTTGAGTCATCACGCACGTCTTAACCCAGCAAGAAATTTTTTAACATCACCTTCGCGCCTTCGGTGGCAAACGATTCGGGGTGAAATTGCACACCTTGTATCGGATAGTCACGATGACGGATGCCCATGATTTCCACCGCTGCCTCCATTTTTTGCACCACGCTGGCAAAATCATTGGCATTTGCCGTGTCCTTGGCATCATACACCAAACTGGTCACAGTCAAGCAATCGGGCAGGCTTATTGCCTCAACCGCCAGCGAATGGTAGCGCATGATGTCCACGCCCTGCGGCAAACCACGGTATACGCCTGTGCCATCATGCCACAGCGGTGAGGTCTTACCGTGCATCGGCACGCGTGCACGCACCACCTTACCGCCAAACACATGCGCGATGCCCTGCATCCCTAGGCACACGCCAAGTAGCGGCGTGTGCTTGCCCCATGTCTGAATCACCGCGCTACAAATCCCAAAATACGCAGGGTCATCGGGCGCACCGGGGCCTGGGGAGATGATAATCCGATCAGGCGCAATGGCATCCATATCCGCTAGGCTCAAGGCGTTGTTGCGTTTGACGATCACGTTAAATGGTGCAGGCTCAGCGCGCAAAATCTCACCAATATATTGATACAAGTTAAAGGTAAATGAATCAAAATTATCAATAATCAATACGTTCATACGGTACCTTTAGGATTTTTTTCAGCCATAAAATGCTGTAGCACCACGCGCATGGCGGCAAGTTTGCGCGTGATTTCTTCGTACTCATCATCGGCATTGGAGTCATACACATTGCCGCCACAGGTCTGCGCGTACGCCGCCGTACCATGGGCAAACAGGCTACGAATGGGGATGGCAAAAATACAATCACCATTCAAGCTAAATTGCCCCAATGCACCGCCATACGCGCCGCGCCCATCGGGTTCTAACGCGCTGATGATTTTAATCGCCTCGATTTTGGGCGCACCCGACAGCGTACCGGCAGGAAAATTGCTGGCAAGCGCGCTAAACATATCCTCATCGGGATGCAAAATACCAACGATTTCTGATGAAATATGCTGCACGTGCGAAAAACGCTTGATATCCATCAAATTACGCACCTTGACCGTGCCAAACTGCGCCACCCGTCCGATATCATTGCGGTGCAAATCCACCAACATATTGTGCTCGGCAATTTCTTTGGGGTCATTGAGCAGCGCGCGCGCAAGCTTGCGATCCTCATGCGCATCCTTGCCGCGTTTGGTCGTACCTGCCAACGGAAACGTTTCCATCTCGCCACTGCGCAAACGAAACAACAGCTCAGGCGACGCACCCAAGATTTTTTGTTGGCCAAATTTGACAAAATACATATGCGGTGACGGATTGACCTCACGCAAGCGCGCATAAATCGGCAAGTACTCACCCTCGATGCGATAATGCGACTTAAAGCCGACCTCACATTGAAAAATCCGCCCTGCCATGATGTCCTCTTTGACCTGCGCGACCGCGGCGGCGTGTTCGGCACGGCTCATGCCATCACCGACAAACGTCACCTGCGGCGGCGGCAGATCGGGCACAGGCTCTGCTAACAGCGCTTGAATTTGCGCCAAACGATTTTCGTTGTAATAAAAATAAAAAATCTCGCCCGTCATTTTATCATAGCTTAAGCCATCCAAATACAAGCCAAACTTAAACGCGGCAAAATCCGTATGCGCCAACACATCAAGGCTTGGCTCAAAAAAATTCACACTGTCAAAGCCCAGATAACCGACCAAGCCGCCCGTGTGCTGCCGCGCGATGACATGCTGCGGTGTGATGGCACGTAATAGCTGATACGGATTATCCGTTGCGTAAGCCTGCGTTGTGCCGTTGCGATTATCCTCAATCACCAATGTGTGGCGGTCTTTGGCATAAATCGTCTGCACAGGGTCAAACCCGATGGCATGGTGACGCGCTAGGTGGCTTTCTTCGCCCAATGATTCAAGCAAAAAACACGTATCATAGCGCTGCTCAATGCGCCTAAATAAGTCAAAAAAATCAATATCTTGCGCGATTTTAACCAAGTTTGGCTTGCTGGGGATGTCTAGCATAGGCGGTAGGGTGGGCTGCGTGGTGGGCATACAATGACCTACAAAGTGGTGTTTAACAGGGTTATGTTGGTAAAAAAGCGAAATAGAAGCGACTATTGCCATGTTATCATGTTCTAGTACAGTGATACAAGACTATATGCCTATCAATAGACACATTCAGCTAACGACCAGCTAGCGTGGCGGCTAAATCGGGCAATAACGTGGCAACGGCATGACGCTGATAGGCTTTCGCGCCGCGCGACACAGTAGCAATGCCGACGCCAAGGCGTTCACTGATTTCACGCTGGGGCAGACCTTGTTGCAGTAGGGCAAAAATCAGTAGACGGTTGGCGATTTCGGTTTGCTCGCTGTCGGTCAAAATAGCCGCCAACAAATCAGCAATGGCGGCAGGCGCGTCGGCTTGGCTGAGGGTGGTCAGTAAATAATCATACGCGGCGGTGGATTGGTCGGTCATGAGGAGACATCGGCATCATGCAAGGGTTTATCATCATAGCGGTCTATGGGTGATTTGGCAAGGTATTGGCGGTGGGTGTTAGATGGTAGAGATGTGATAGGTGCTAGGCTATGCTAAAATAGCAGCTTTGTATAGTAGGCATCGAACCAGTAATGACAACCACCAATTTATCACAGCCAGTCCAGTTATCGTGTGATTTGACCCAGCTGCCTATACGACAAGGCACGTATTTTGTTACGGGCACGGACACTGAAATCGGCAAAACCACCATCACCACCGAGCTGGTGCGCCAATGTGTCAGCGCAGGGCAACGCGCCTACGCCATCAAACCTGTCACCGCAGGGCTAGACGATGGCATCAGCCTTGACGCGCAGCAGATTAACCGCTTTGCCAATGTCAAACCGCCGTTGGCCGCTATTGCGCCCGTGCGCCTTGCCACGCCATGCTCACCGCATATTGCCGCGGCGCGTGATGGTGTGCAGCTTACCGCCGACGCGCTCATTGACGCAGTGCAAGCCACTGTCACCGACTATCCTGCCGATGTTGTGCTGGTTGAGGGAGCAGGCGGCTGGTTTACGCCAATCAATGCAACGGCAACGCTTGCCGATGTCGCGGCAGGGTTGGGCTATCCTGTGGTGTTGGTGGTTGGGGTGAAGTTGGGCTGTCTGAATCATGCGGTATTGACCGCGCAGGCGATTTGGCGGTCAGGCTTGACAGTGGCGTTGGTGGTGTTTAATGATTTGGCGACCGACACCGCATTTGTCCGTGAGCAAGTGGCGTGGCTGTGCGATGCCATTGCGCAACAAGCTCAGCACGCGCAAGCCACCCCACCGCAATTTTATTGGCACAACTATTTGGCAGATACGTTGTGACCGCGCATGATTTTGCCCACAGGTACAATAAAGGCGTGGTATCGGCGTTGCATCAGACGACAACAGATGTCGTTTGATATCATCAGGCAGCCAAATTGTCACAGCATGTTACGCGGTAATATGCTAAAGTAAGCCGTAAATTTATTTAACATAGGCTTAAAGGTACTTAAGGTTTGGATAGGTACGCTTGGCATTGCCTTTGAGGATGGGTGGGCGTTTAGCAGTGGCTTTTTCACAGTTGCGTTTAGCACCGCTACACAGTTTTACAGCAAATTTTTTGTCCAATATTCGCGCCGCAGGCTATATGCTGCTGGGATCGCGTCAGGCGTTTGATTGGGTCAAGCCAACCATTGGACAGTTTTTTGCCTTTGCCGCCACGGCATTGGGCAGCAATTTGCTATTTGCGTGGCTGTCGGCGGAGGACACCAGCGCGTTTAATGAGCAGGGCTTGGTCAGCTATTTGGTGTGGCCGATGGTCATGCTGGTGTGGGGGCTGATGTTGGCGCGGCGGCATTACAATGCCATGCTGATTTATGTGCCTGCGATTTTGTGGTTGGTTGCCGATACCATGATGGCGCTGCTACAAAGCCTGTTTCAGTGGTTGGGGCATGCAGGTTGGCTGCCAGATTTTGGTTATGTGGTGTTACCCGTTGTGTTCACGCTGCTGTTTGTTTGGCAGGCGTTGTCGCTGTTGTGGGTGTTTGGGCGGCAGCTGCATTGGTCGTGGTTAGAGCGTCTGTTGGTGATGGTGGCGGCGTTTGTGGTGTTTGCGGTGTGGCAAAAAAACGTGCAATCTCAGCCGATTTTTATGCCTGCCACACCTGTGCCAATGCTAAGCGAGCAGGCACTGTACGCGCAGCCTGAGCTGTTGCGCCAAATGCTTGATAGCCTACAAAATGAGCGCAAAGGCGTGGCGGATTGGTATTTTATCGGTGTGGCAGGCTTTGCCGAGCAAGACGTATTTGCCCATGAAATCGAGCAGGCGCGTCAGCTTGCCATGACTCAGCTTGGCATGGCAGGGCGCACAGCGGTGCTGGTCAATAACGTGCACACCCAAGAGACCCTACCGATTGCCAGCAAAACCAGCCTTGATATGGCATTGCAAGCAGTTGCCAGCCGCATGAACCCCAACGAGGATGTACTGTGGCTGACGGTGAGCTCACACGGTGCGCCCAATGCCATCCAAATGCAAAATCCGCCCATCGCGCTTGATGACCTTGACCCTGCGTGGCTGCGCCAACGACTGGACAAAGCAGGCATTCGCTGGCGTGTGATTGTGCTATCGGCGTGTTATTCAGGCTCATTTATCCAGCCGCTTGCCAGCCCAACGACGCTGATTATCACCGCGTCGGCAGCGGATAGAGCCTCATTTGGCTGCACCAATGACGCGGATTTTACCTATTTTGGGCAGGCGTTTTTTGGGGACAGTTTGCCAAAGTATCATCAATTTGCGCCTGCGTTTCACCACGCCAAACAGCTAATCGCCAAACGTGAAGCCAAAATGGGCTTTGCTCCGTCCAATCCGCAATGGGTGATTGGCACACAAATGCAAGCCAGATTGGCACAATTTGAAAAAACCTTAGTACCCAGCTTGACGGTAACGCCAACGTCCGCTGCGCCTACGCCAAACCAGTCGTCCAGCGCCCAGCCAAACGACAACACTAAGGCAGCCGCGTCGCATCTTGCGTCGGCCGCGCCTTAGCCGTGGATGGTGTGAGCTGTTTGAGCATGTGCTCATACACCGCGACGATTTTACGCGCGCTTTGTTTTTGGCTAAAGTTTTGCGGCAAGGCAGGGCGGTCTTTGTGCGTTAGCTGCTCGGCAATCACCTCACACAGCGCGATGGCGTTGGTTTCGTGCACCAAGCCTTCAGGGTAGAGCTCGGTCAAAATCTCGCTATACACCCCGCGCGCCCACGCCACCACGGGCGTACCCAGATGAATCGCTTTAAGCACATTGATACCAATGCTTTCGGGCTGATTGGCAAGCCCCAACACGATATTGGCAGCCGATAACCACTCACGCCCATCATTGCGCCGCCCAATAAAGGTAAAATAGTCCATCAAATCCAGCGCATTGGCACGTTGGACAAACTCCTCCACAAAATGGTTGTCCGCGTCGGCATCGTCCATGATGATGATATGGATTTTGGGAAACCGCGCGCGCAGATTGCCAACGATATCGAACAGCCACTGTTGCCCTTTGTGATGGGCGATTTTGGACGGAAACAACAGCCATTTTTGGTGTTCAAGCTTGGGGTACTCAGCAAAAATCTGCTGTAGCCAATGCACCGATGGCGTGTGGCGGTACAAATACCGCTGGGTATCCACACCGCGGTACACGCGCGTTACACTGTCGGGGTCGCGTGCATGGTGCTGCAAAATATACACCTTGACGCTGTCAGACACCGCAATCAGA
Organism: Faucicola sp. SE7633; assembly: GCF_059264685.1. NCBI lineage: Bacteria > Pseudomonadati > Pseudomonadota > Gammaproteobacteria > Moraxellales > Moraxellaceae > Faucicola > Faucicola sp. SE7633. The sequence goes on from NZ_JCADBW010000011.1 coordinate 74,095, forward strand.
TGGTCACACTCAAAAATTGCCCGATTGTAAGTATTGGATGGATAATAGCCGTAAATCGTGCCCACCGTCAGCGGACGCAGCGCGACAGGCAGCAATTCCAGCGCCCACTTGAGCACCCACGCAGGCGTGCGTGAATGCACATGAATGACATCGGGGCGAAACTGATGAATCAGCCGCGCCAAACCAAACACCGACCACAGCGACCACAGCGACTGCTTGGCAAGGTACAAGCGTTTGTACTCACTGCCATCACGGCACAGCCGCTGCGCCAACTCATGACTAGCAGGCGTGCCCGATACCACCAGCGACGCATAGCCCTGCCGCACCAACTGCCGACTGATGGCAATCACACCACGCTCATCGTCGTCGTGGTGCAGACTTGATAAAAGCCGCATCACACGCATGGCAATATCCTGCGTGGGCTATGCGTACACAACAACGTGAAAAAAAACACTAGCGTTAAATTCATGGGCTCACTGATAGGGCTGATTGACTGGCTCTATGCCTTTGAGCAAGGGCAACAAAGCGGCTAATGATAAAAAAATTAAAAATTATTTTAAATATTTTGGATAATACAACCAACGCTATAACAATACCTCAACAAATGGCACATGCGCCATCAGCCACACCGCCGCGCGCTCCCATGCTTGCGTATTGGGCTCATGGGTATAGATTTGTGTCTTGCCATGCTCTTGCGTGCTCCAGCGTAAACGACCCAATTTTAGCTGCACATGGTAGCTTGCTGTCGCGACGTTTTGTTGCAACTCGTCAAACACGGTTTGGGCAAGCTTGGGGCTATGGACAATCACGCCCATCTCGGTGTTAAACCGCTCTGAGCGTGGGTCAAGGTTGTACGAGCCGATAAAGATTTTTTGCCCATCAATTTCAAATGTTTTGGCATGTAAACTAGAGCCTGTGCTGCCTGTGACATACCTGTCACGAAATTTTTGCGTGCGCGCGTTGGGTTTCATTTCATACAGCCGAATGCCGTGGCGCAACAGGCGTTTGCGGTATTTGGCATAGCCTGAATGCACGATTTTGACATCCGTCGCGCTCATGGCATTGGTCAAAACGGCAATGTCCACGCCTTGTTTGGCAAGGTCAATCAGCGCGCGCGTACCGGCCTTGGTTGGCACAAAGTATGGCGACACAATGCGTAGCTGCCGCGTTGGCGTGCGCAAAATCCGCATAAAATCATGCGACACACGGCGGCGTAAGCTGCGTTTGCCCGTACGAATTGCCAGCGTTTTGCTTGGGTCATCGCTGACCAGCTCAACACGCGCCCAAAACAGCGGCAAGCCTTTATCACGCAATTGGGTCACAAAATCCGTGTTTTTGACCATCGTCAAATAGCGTTTACGCAGAGCCTTGGAGCGGCGGTTTTGGCGACGCAAGCGGCGCACCGTGTGCTGCACCACGGCGCGTGAGGAATGACGCTGGCGCACAATCGCCTCAACAGGGTAGGCCAGTGGGCTGTTCCAATAACGGTCAAAATCTTGCGAAATTTGCGGCACGACTTGCCCAATTAGTAAGGTATCTAAATCCGCAAAAAATACATTGCCCTCAACGGCAAAATACTCATCACCGATATTGCGCCCGCCCGTGAGGCTGACACGGTTGTCGGCGGTCAAGCTTTTGTTGTGCATACGCCGATTGAGGCGCGGCAAATCGCCAATAAAACCCAGCCAGCGCAGCGTGCGGTAACGGTTGGGGTTGTAGAGCCGTACCTCGATGTTGGGATGGCGGTTTAAAGTGATAAAAATCGGGTCATTGCCGAGCGTGTTATTATCGTCAATCAATAGGCGCACGCGCACGCCACGTTCGGCGGCTTGGCGCAGCGCTTGCAACAGCAGCATACCCGTGACATCGCTGTCCCAAATATAGTATTGCAAATCCAGTGATTTTTCGGCACTCATGATGGCCGCAAGCCGCGCGGCAAATGCGTCTGTGCCTTGACCAAGCAGGTACACGCCCGTTTGATTGGGGTGCTTAGCGGTCAGTGCGTCGATGGCCTCATGCAGCGCGCGGCGTTGGTCAGCAGACATGGGCGCGACGGTATCGCTTCGGATATTAAGGCGTTGGATATGGCTTAGCAAACGGCGAAACAGTTTGGGCTTACGGTGAATGGGCGCGATGTTTGGCAGCGGATTGGTGTTGGCATCGTAGTGCTGGCTTGGGATTTGTGGGTTGGGCGGCAGCTTGCCAAAACGTGCAATTGCGATCAGCGACACGCCTGCCAGCGCGACATAATTTGCCGCGCGCAGGCGGTGATGTGTGACACGGCCTATTTGTTTGCCAAGTTGGCTCAGGATGGGTTGTTGGGCAAAACGCTGCCAATGCATGACGTAACATTCCATAATACGCTAATCAAATCAGCCCACATTGTCGCAAAGTCGGGCAAATTTGAAAAGATAGACAAATTGCGCACACAGCCAACCCCCACGTTCGCCGCTAGTCTGTGTAGCCCAGTCTGTTTAACCAAGATAAGCGTTGTAACCGTGTGTTTAAGAGATACGGGCAGGTTTACAACCCAACCATTTTACAAATAATCGCGTAATGGTCTTCAAACAGCTTATCTGCACTCAGCTGCGCCAATGGCAACCAAAACGCGCGTTTGGCATCGTCACTGCCCTTGACCGCAGGCAAGCCTTTTGGGTCATTTTTAAGAACAAAATAAAACGCTTGCGTAATCGTGCGTCCACGTGCCGAACGATACGGATCATCAAACGTATGTTGGCTATGGCGTGAGCCGCGCAGCACCGCTTCAGGTACTTTAAGCCGCGTCTCCTCGCGTAGCTCGCGGATACAGGCATCAAACAGCGTCTCTTTGGGGTTGATAAACCCACCAGGCAGAGCCCACAGCCCTTGCCCTGGCATACTGCGCCGCTCAACCAATAAAATATGCCCCGATTGCACCACCACCGCATCAACGGTCATAAACGTGGGCGGATACGGCGCATCGTGCCACTGTTTTTTGTACTTATCAATAAAACCTGCTTCTTCATGTAGCTGCTTGTATTCAGGCGTTTTTTTAAAGGCTTTCATCAGCTTGGCGGTTGAAGCGGGTATCAAATCGGGCAATGGGTCTGTACCCAGTAGGTAGCTTTCGCGTAATGGCGTGGCAGACAGCTCACGGTAGTTTGCCACCGCCACCGATTGCCAGTTGGGAAACAATGACAAATAATACGATGAGCTGTCTTTAGAATGCCCAATCAGCCCAATATTGGCATCCAGCGTGCCCGTCACCGATTGCACGCACGCTTGCACATATTGCAGCCAGCGCGTGTCGTTGTACAGCGCATCGGGCAAGCCCACGCAATGAATGCGCTTAGCGTCTGCCTTGTCATACGCCCCCAAAATCATCTGCTCACGCTCAGCAAAACTAAAGCTATTGCGTGTGCTGCGTGGCAAATTTGCCGAACCAATCAGCACAATCACGTGTTGGGCAAGCGTAAGCGCGGCATCAATCACCGATTTATGCCCCAAATGAAACGGCTGAAACCGCCCGATAAATACCAAATAATCAAATTGATAGCCGCCATGGTTGGCAGGTTGGTTGGCAGCGGTCGAAGAAACGGATTTTGGCATAACGCAAACCCCTTGCGTAAAGTCTTGCGCCTGTAGGCTGCGTCTATCGCTAATCGGCGCGAAAAAAGAAGAAGATTGGTTGCAATACATCGCCTAAACGCGCCATGCCAACCAACGTCACGTTATCATGCCAAAGTTTAGCAAAAAAGCAAGGGCAAATTTGTTGAGAACGCGCGATATCACCACTATTTTGTCCACAGCAATATCTTTTATCAACCCACCAAAAACCCGAGTATTTTACTCAAGTTTTGGACGGCATTTTATGTTATAATTCAGCAAATAACTGACAACAGGTAACCGACGATGACCGATAGCGCAACCCAAACGCAAAACGACTTGACCAGCAACATCCAAATCACCGAATCCGCGCAAGGCTACCTCACCGAGCTGCTTGCCAAACAAAACACCGATGGCATCGGCGTGCGGATTTTTGTTGAGCATGCAGGCACACCACGCGCCGAATGTTGCATGGCATACAGCCAACCCGACGAGCACAACCCCGAGGATTTGCAAATCCCGTATGCAAACTTTACCGCTTACATTGACCGCCCGTCGATTCCGTACTTGCAAGACGCGGTGATTGACTACAACAAAGACCGCTTTGGTGGACAGCTGACCTTCCGCGCGCCCAATTCAAAAGTGCCAAAATTGGGCGAAAATGCCAGCCTAGAAGAACGCATCAACTATGTGTTGGCCTCAGAAATCAACCCCAATCTAGCCACGCATGGGGGGCATGTGCAGTTGGTGGATTTGCTTGAGCAAGAAGGCGTGGGCACGACAGCGGTGCTAAAATTTGGCGGCGGCTGTCAAGGCTGTTCGGCGGTAGATATGACCTTGCGCCAAGGCGTTGAGGTCACGCTCAAACAACAAATCCCCGAACTTACCCAAGTGATTGACGAGACCGACCACAGCTATACCGCAAACGCGTTTTATCGCTAAGCCTTATGATGGCTGGCTAAACCCAGTGGCAAAAAAAACCTAGCCGCCAAAAAAATCCCGCTCACAGGTAGCGGGATTTTTTGGTATTTAAAACGCTTATTTGGCCTGAAACCAAGAATCTGCTTGACGGCGCGCGTTGGCGATATCCTGTGAGCTTAGATTCAATGCCAACTGACCGATTTTGCTTTGCGCGCGGTTGCGTACTTCATTTGACAGCATACCATCACGTGAAGCGAGGTCGTACCATTTGTACGCATCGACCAGTTTGCGCTCTTTTTCATCGAGCATAGCAAGCGTGTAGCTGGCGCGGTTATCACCCAATTTGGCGGCTTTTTCTAGCCAATAACGCGCTTGTTGGGCGTTTGGCGCGACACCTTCGCCACGAATATACATCATGGCTAAGTTTAGCTGGGCAGGTGCGATGTTTTGACGGGCAGCGATGGTATACCACTGCATGGCTTGTTGAAAGTTTTGCACCACGCCTTGCCCTTTTTGCAAGCGTTTTGCCAAGAAAAACTGTGCTTGTTGGTCACCTTGCTGCGCGCTTGCCATCAGCTGGCCAATCGGCATAAAGTCAAAGCGTGATTTATCAAGCGGTACGTTAGAAATCAACTCAGCGTGGGCGGTGGTGGTCAAAGTAACGACAGGCGCACCTACGATGGCAAGGGTCAGTGCAGCGCGTTTGGCAAATTGGGCTAGGGTCTTCATAGATTACTCCGACGTTGCAGAGCGCTTATGCCACAGTGGGCTTGGCGTTCGGTCGTTGTGTTCGTTTGAAAGTAATACCGTTAAGTATCAAAAAAATAGATTTAACAAAATAGCTCTAGCAGGGGAAATTTCACCGATTGCCAGTTTATTGGGCGATGACTGTGCCAATATAAAGCCAAAGTGTAAAGCCTGCTTAAAAATCTGCGCCTAGGGTAACACCGTTTGCTACACGTTGCAAACCAATGGGTTACATTGTCATAGATTTTTACAATATTTCACAGGGATTTACGCTTAGGCGACGCTATATGTCGCGTAAGACTTGACAAAATTTTAGTCATTGCTCAGTGAAGGTGAAGGTATACCTGCTTAATTGTGCTTGGTCACCCGATACACCGCCACATCTGCCAATAAATTGGGATATTTACGAATCACTTGCGACGCTGCCCACGCATACGGGCGTGAATGCTCCTGTACGGCAAAGCGATTGAGAATGCGGATATCGTGGTCAGCGCACAGCCGCTCAAAGTCTTTAAACGTACATAAATGGATGTTTGGCGTGTCATACCACTGATACGGCAAGGCTTCTGACATCGGCATCATGCCTTTGATGCCCAGATGAATGCGGTTTTGCCAATGGGCAAAGTTTGGAAAGGTGACTATCACCTGCCGCCCAACGCGCAGCATATCCAGTAGCAGTTGGTCAGGTGCTTTGACGGCTTGCAAGGCACGCGCCATCACCACGGTATCAAAACGGTTATCGGCAAAGCGTGCTAACCCGTCGTTGAGGTCTTGCTCAATCACGTTCACCCCGTTGGCGATACAATCGATGATTTTGCCTTGGTCAATCTCAATGCCGTAGCCGTCTATGCCCAGTGTGCGCTGCAAATGCGCCAGCAGTGAGCCATCGCCACAGCCCAAATCCAGCACCTGCGAGCGCGGGGTGATCCATTGTTCGGCAAGTTGGTGGTCAATTTTCATCGATAACCTTATGATTTTGCTAATGTTTTTAGTGTGGCTAGAGTCAAATCTTTACACGAGTAGATGTTAGCCATATTCTGCCAATCGACATTGTTTTGATAAATTTCTTCGGCAATAAATAGGTAAATGCCATGATTGACAATAGCGTTGGCTTTTTCAACCGTCAAATCCGTGCCCAATGTTATCTCAATCATTACGTCAATCGGAGACATCTGCGCGGTTTTGATAAATTGCTTGTAACGTTCGCGCAGGGTTCTTTTTGCACCAATGCCGTAGGTTTTGCCGTCTAATTCAAAAAACAAATCAAATTCGGTGGAACTATCTATCTTATCATGGGTCTTAAATAAGGTATTTTCAGCAATGCCTGTTTGCAGTAGTACCGATTTTATGCGTTTTTCATAATCAGAGCCGCTGTCGCTGGTGATAGATTGGTTGATACTTTCATTAAACAGCAGCATAAAGATTTGATTGGGTTCAACGCCGAGTTGATACAGGCTTTGCGCCTGTTTGCTAAATTGCCTAATAAAATCATCGGTATGTTGAGACAAAAAGCCTGCTTGCAAGCCATTAAAAAATACCAAGGACAATAATGCGCCATTAACACGCGTGTAGTAAGGATTTAATACCGTAATCTTGTCGTATTCAAGTGATAGAGGATGTAAGTCTGTAAGTTTCTGTAGATTATTGGCTTGGCGAAGTTTGGCTTCTTGCAGCAATAAGTCTTTAATCAAAAGCAGTTTAATGCTAAATATCCACACCTCAAGCGCAGGTTGGCCATTAACCTCAGCAAAAGTATCTGTTAAATAAGCAATTTGGTTTTGCCCTGCTTTTGTGGTAGGTGAGCACAGCGCAATGACGGATTGCTTAAATTCATTAAGCGCTTGAGCAGAACGAAATAGTTGATAATCTGCCAAAATTTTAAAAATCTGATTATCACTAAGCTTAGCTTTCACCAAATATTTTAAGAAAAAATAAAATTTGGCATTGATTTGCATTTTATCTGCTGAAATGTCAATCTTGGGCAGTTTCATAGAAAACTTCCTGATAAATCTCGCGCGCTAATGCACGGATGACGGGCACAGCAACGCTATTGCCAAATTGTTTGTAAGCCTGTACATCACTGACAGGAATGACAAAATCGCTGGGAAAGCCTTGTAAATTGCCTGCTTCTCGTGGTGTCAATTTGCGCGGATTGCGGCCAGGTTGCTCAATTAATATTTCTGAACCGTCTTTGTAATATCTTGCGCTAATGGTGCTGGTATAAGCGGAGTCGGCATTAAACAATGAGTAACCAAAGCCATTGCCTTTTTGGCGGTGTGCAAGTTTGCGGCGTTGGTGTCCTGCCCAAAGTTTGTCAGAAATGGTATATTTTGGCTCAACATGCGCTTGTAGGATGTCACCCACTTTAGAGGGTTGCGCAATGGTTTTTAAGTGGGCAAAATCGATCACCGCTGAGGGGTTAAACGTGTTTAAGATTGCGACGATATAAATACGCTCGCGGTTTTGTGGCACACCAAAACTTTTGGCGTTTAGCACATCGGCATAGACGCGATAACCCAAATCTTCTAGGGTTTGCTTGACCACAGCAAAGGTATTACCCTTATCGTGGTTTTTAAAGCCTTTGACATTTTCTAAAAAAATTAATTTTGGGCGATGATATTGCGCGATACGTGCCACATCAAAAAATAATGTGCCGCGCGTGTCCTCAAAACCCTTGCGCAGTCCTGCCACACTAAATGCTTGACATGGAAACCCTGCCAAAATGATGTCATGCGGTGGAATATCTTTGGCATCAATCTGGGTAATATCGCCACGGGGCAATTCACCATAATTGGCGTGATAAGTTTGGCAGGCAAATTTATCCAATTCTGAGGCAAACACAAACGCAAGTTTATCTTGAAAAACTTGCTGAAAACCCAAACGGATACCGCCAACGCCTGCAAATAGGTCAATCGCTTTCAGTGTAGGCTGGGAAGTTTTGCTATCTGCCACGGGTGATGACGGTGTATTGTCAAATAGCATAAGTTGTTTGTGTGACAAAGTTCACCTGAGTGTTTTATCAAAATTTAAGTAAAACGATTTAATTGGTCAAAAAATTCGCCAACGCGCGCCGATACAGCGGAATATCAAACAAAAATGAATCATGCCCATAAGGCGCATCGACATTGAGGTAGCTCACCGCCTTGTGACTAGCTAGCAGCGCATCAACGATTTCTTGTGAACGGGCAGGCGTAAAACGCCAATCGGTGGTAAACGACACGATGAAAAACCGACATTGCGTACCGCTTAGCGCCTGTGTCAAAGCGTGTTGCTCGGCACGGTGGTCGCCATCTGTTGGTTTGTTTGCCTGTGCCAAATACGGCTGTGCAGGGTCAAAGTAATCCAACGCCTTGGTCATCAGCAAATACGTGTTGGCATCAAAGCGTTCACTAAAGCGTTCGCCTTGATAGCGCAAGTAGCTTTCAACCTCAAACTCCACATCAAAATTAAAATTAAGCTGACCTGTCTTAAGGTCACGCCCGAACTTAACGCGCATCGCCTCATCGGTCAAATAGGTGATATGCCCAACCATCCGCGCCAAAATCAAGCCGCGTTTTGGCGTTTTGCCGTATTCCAAATAACGCCCTGCGCAAAAATCGGGATCGGATAAAATCGACTGCCGTGCCACTTCATTAAAGGCGATATTTTGCGCCGACAGCTTGGGCGTACTGGCGATGACCACGCATTTTTTAAGCCGTGTTGGGTAGTCTATGGACCATTGCAAGGCCTGCATACCGCCCATTGAGCCGCCAACCACCGCGTGCCACACAGGAATGCCAAGACGGTCTGCCAACATGGCTTGGGTCTTGACCCAATCTTGCACCGTCACCAGCGGAAAATCTGCGCCGTACGGCTTGCCCGTGTCGGGGTTGATGCTGGTTGGGCCTGTCGAGCCATAGCAGCTACCGATATTATTGAGGCACACCACAAAAAACTTATCAGTATCCATCGGCTTGCCTGCGCCAATAAACGCATCCCACCAACCTGGTTTTTTGTCGGACGCGCTGTGGTAGCCTGCCGCGTGATGGCTGCCCGACAGCGCGTGACAAACCAAAATTGCGTTGGATTTGTCGGCGTTGAGCGTGCCATACGTTTCAATCACCAGTTCAAAAAACGGCAACGTGCGTTGGCACTGCAAGGTCAAAGGCGCATCAAAACGCAGCGTTTGCGGCGTGACAATACCCACCGAGCCACGGCCTTGCTTGGGGTGCACGTCGTCATCAGGGTGCGGCACGCTGGGCAAGGCATTGGGATGGCTGGGCGGCTGAAAGTTTGAGGCTGGAGTGTTCACACGGGCTCTTTTTTTGCTTGGCAGTGGATGATGTTGGCGGTAATTTAATCAACTAACAATAAACGTAACATTGTAAGCCGAAGCCTTGCCAAGCTCAAGTGGTGTTCATTGACTTCCTCCCCTCCCTATCGTTCGGGGATTCCTTCTGCAAGACGGTTAGACCTGCCGCAAACCTAAGACAATGGCAACCGCCCGTACGACACACCGTACATCTTAGGTTCTTATTTTAAGCTAA